>JAISTZ010000069.1 GCA_031272345.1 Spirochaetaceae bacterium
TGTAGCCGCCGCCTATTCCCGCGCCCCCTTGGCCGCCTGCGGCGTTCACCGTACCGCCGAGGATGGAAATGGTTCCGCCATTGCCGGCGTCGCCGCCGCCGATGCCTGCGGCGGTGTAACCGCCCTGTGCCGTAACCGTGCCGCCGGTGATGGTGATACTGCCGCCTTCTTCGCCCGTACTCCCGCCGATACCCGCGCCGGCTCCGCCATCGCTCCAGCCGCCCGCGCTGCCCCCTGTGGCGGTGAGGGTTCCGCTCACCGCATGGCTGCTTGACGCTGTACCCGCGCCGGCGCTCCCGGCGCTGTCGATGACCAGGGTGCGCCCCGCTGGAATATGCAGCCCTGCGGAGTTGCCGCCGCTTGTAAGCGCGTTTGTCCCGGAGAGGAGCGCCGTCACATTCGCCTCGTCCCCGATGTCAAAGGCGCAGACATCAGCCCCTGTCGTCCCGCTCAGATCAATCGTGACGTCTTGCAGGGTCACCGTGGCGGTCGCGCCGGACGCAATCGCAACGCGGTTCACCGTGGTGCTGCCCGTGAGGACCACATCCGCGCCGTCCGCTATGGTGATGACCTTTGTGCCGCTGTCGTAGGACCAGCCGTCGCCTGAAGCCGTAGCGATCATGGCGACATCAATAGGCGCCCTCACGGTAATCGTGAAACTTTTTGAAAAGTCCTTCCCCCTCCACAGGCCGTCCGCGACCCGGGCGGTGATTTTCGCCGTGCCCTCCGCCGCAGCCGTAAAGACGCCCCCGGTGATGGCTGCCCCGGTGGTTCCAGGGTCGGAGACGGACCATGAAACCGTTTTTTTGGTGGCGTTATCCGGCACGATAACCGGGGCGAGGGGGATGGGGACTCCCGCGTCCGTCTTGCCCGGTATGCCCGTGATGTCCGCTATCGGGACGAAGGAGCGGTCATACAGGTAGTCCCGCAGGGTATAGATGTCGTCGCACCCCCCAACGAAGACCGCCGCGATGACCAGGAAAAGGACTACGAGATAAAAGCGCCCCCGGCTAGTCAGGCCGCTGTGTGTGGGGGGGGTATTTGTCGTTCTGTTCATCCATCACACCAATCCATCTCCCTCCTCACTCCACCAGCAAACCGCCGAAGAATAAGTCTAGCACGGAAAGAGGATTGTGTCAAGGAAAATGTTGCGCGGGGATAGCGTTCCTGAATTACCGCTCTTACGGCAGCTTGTACCGCCTTGTGGACAACACGTTCCCGTCGGAATCCCGCACGTCGAACCAGACCTCGGCTTTTCCCGTGAGGTTGAGGGCGCTGTAGAATTCCCGCAGGTTCGAGATCTTTTTGTCGTTCACGGCGGTGATGACCTCGTTGTTGTTGAGCCGCATGGCCGCCGCCGGAGACCGGGCCTGCACGTTGGCAATGACGACCCCCCGCAGGGAGGAATCCAGGTTCAGGGTCTTCCGCACCTCCGCCGTAAGGGGGAGGGCGTTGAACCCCGGCCAGAGGCGGGAGCTGTTGGACGCGGTGTCCTCCTTGCGGGCCTCGATCGTTACCGACAGGGTGACTTCCTTGCCGTCCCGAATCACCACGAAGGCGGCCTTCTCGTTTACCTTGAGGTCACCCACTTCCCGCACGAGCTGGCTTACCGATTTGACCCCCCGGCCGTTCAGTTGAATCACGAAGTCCCCGGGCATGATGCCCCCCTTGGCCGCGGGGCTGTCCAGGTAGACCTGGGAGGCGAAGGCCCCGATTTTGTCGCCGATGCCGAGTTCTTCTTTGTAGGACTTGTCGATTTCCACCAGGGCCACCCCCATCCAGCCGTAGGTGATCTTGCCGGAGGAGATGAAGTCGTCGATTGCCTTTTTGACGTTGTTGATGGTGATGGCGAACCCCAGGCCCGCGGACGCCCCCGAGGGGGAGGCTATCCAGGTGTTGATTCCGATGACCTCCCCGTAGATGTTCACCAGGGGGCCCCCGGAGTTGCCCTGGTTGATCGCCGCGTCGGTCTGGATGAACTCGCTGATGTTGTCGATGCCGTGGCCCCCGGAGCGGCCGATGGCGCTGACGATGCCCTGGGTGACCGAGGAATCAAACCCCAGGGGGGTGCCCATGGCAAAGCAGATGTCCCCCACGTGGACCGTGTCGGAGTCCCCCAGGACCGCGACCGGTATGTCGGAATCGTCCGATTCGAATGAGACCAGGGCGATGTCCTTGCGGGAGTCCGCCCCGATGAGCTTGCCCGTCATGCCCCTGCCGTCCTTGAGTTTGACAGAGATCTCCGTCGCCTTGCCGGCCACGTGGTTGTTGGTGAGGACATAGTATGTTTTCCCGGACTTGCGGACGATGACCCCGCTTCCCAGGCCCTGCTGTTCGTATTCCCGCTGCTGGCCCTCGCCGTTGTTCCCGAAAAACGGAATGAACCCGAAGGGATTCGCCGGGCCCGTGCGCTTTTCTACCACATCGAGTTCCACCACCGAGGGGAGGACGCTCTCAGACACAGCCCGGAAGACGTTCTGCATGGCCTCGAGCACCCCCAGGGACTCCGCCGGAAGCTTGATGCCCGAGCCGGATTCCGCATAGGCGGTCTGGGCCTGGCTTCTTTCCTGGGTGTTGCAGGCAAAAAAGAAAAGCCCCGCCCCGAGAACAATCCCGGCGAGAATCAGGCACAGCCGTTTTGTCCATGAATTCATTCTGAATCACCTCCATCTGTGCTTTAAAAATACTGATTTTTGTCAAAAAAGTGAAGGGAAAAACCTTGACATTTGTTTTTTTTCAGCTATCATTGCCTTCATGCCGAATCCTGTCCGGCGGACAGGGGCCGGTCCCGGGGGTGTAGCTCATCTGGCTAGAGCGCTTGCATGGCATGCAAGAGGTAAGGGGTTCAAGTCCCCTCATCTCCAAGGTTGTTCACGCACGTCCAAACGAGGAGGATGTACGAAGTGGAGTCGAAAGAACCCGGCGGTGAAGAACAAGGGACCGGCGGGATTGGGGAAACCCAAACGTCCCTTGGCAGCGTAACAAAATTTTTTGAGGACACCCCAGACCCGGTCTTCGACAACCCCAACTACTACAAAATCGCCCTCGGGGGGGAGAAGGAAAGCGCGGGGCAGCTTCACGCAATCCTTTCCAAGTTTCTTACCAGCACGGACATAAAAGAAAAGAACCAGGCCCGCCTCCAGGTGACTGCGGCGTACTGGGGGGTGGTCAGGAGCATCGCCCTCAAAATGGCGTCCCCGGACATCCCCAAACCCAAGCGGTTCCTCCTGCGCTTCGGCATCGTTTCCCCCAGTCTCCTCACGGCGGAGCAGAAGCGCCTGTTCGCCACGATCATCCAGGAGAACGCCGCCGGGGAGCCCGTCTTTTATCTGGACGAATGGCTCGCCGCCGTAGCATCCGGGGAACTGGAACGCTCGGACGCCGGGGACGGCCGTCCTCAAAAACCCTCGGGCCCTGACGGGAATGGGGTAAGAATCCAGCGGCTCGCCGTGGAAAAGGAAAAATACCTCATGGCGATTCAGACCGGTGAAGGATTGCTCCGGGCAAATGAGGCCCGGCGCTCATCGGCGGAGGCTGAACTCCGGGGCCTCGTCGACATACTCTGCGCCCACGAAGACCATCCCGCCCTCCGGGGCCACACGTTGCCCCTTTCGGAGGCCCAGAAGCAGGTGGCGGCGGAAATCGCCGCAAAGGTGCGGCAGTTGCTCCAGGATGACAGGGAAACCGGCGGCCGCCTGCGGGAACTTCAGGGGGCCACGGAGTCCTACGAGGCCCTCAAGATAAAGATGGCCGCCCTGGCAGGCAAAAACGTCGTCGATGACGAAGACATTGTGACCGAGGTCACCACGGTGTCCCAGATGGCGATGATTACCGCGGGCAGGCAGGGCAATCACTTTCCGGTCCTTTCCAGGGAGTTTTTCAAGGGGCCCCCGGAGAACGTGGGGACCCGGGAAAACGTGCTTGCCCACCTGGCGTGGCTGGAATCGGTCGATCCGGGGGCCTTCTGCCGGAGCCAAAAGAGCGGAGTCATGCGCATCGTGCCCTACGTGCTCCTCCTCCCCACTTACGGCGACACGGGGCTCTGCTGGGAACCCTTCAGCGTGTACAACCGGGCGTCGAGCCGGGGGCGGATCGTGGTGCCCATGTATCCCAAAAACCTGCGGGAGGCGGTGATTGCCGCCGTCGGTGACCTGCGCTGGCAGGTGGCAAAGGAAAACGCCGGGCGCTACTGGATGGAAGAGGGGCTCACCGGGGAGTTCTACTGTCTCCTCAGCGGCCAGAAAATCAAGGGCAACGTAAAGGACGCCTTTGTGGAGCACTACACCATGTGGCTCACCAAGGAGAGCGAAGGGGTCCCCCGGATGGACAAGGACATGCGGTCCCTCTTCTGGCGTTACATCCCCTTCACCGAACAGGTAAAGGAGCGCCTCAAAACCCGCAGCGCGGCCTACAACGGGCTGTTCCAGCGGGACAAAAACAGGGGCCTCTAGGGACACGAGGAAAAGCGTCGAGTTTTTTCAGCGTGTTCCTAGGGGCGGAAAATTTTCCGGAAGCGCTTGTAATAGAAGGACCTGGCCCGTTCCGCCAGGACAAAGGCCGGGTAGAGGGGCGAAAGGGGGACGTCCACGCAGCCCGGCCTGTGGATGATTCTGCCCCCGAAGCCGGTTTTGAACAGGTAGAGCCCGTGCATGGGGTGGCCTTCGTCCTCCGTGGGGGGGATGCCGTAGAGGTCGTAGGCCGTGCAGCCCGCGGCCCTGGCGTCCCTGAGGGCCCGCCATTGGAGCAGGTAGGGGGCCATGAGGTTCCGCTTGCTGTTGGAGGACGCGCCGTAGAGGTAGACCCCCTGGCCGTGGAAGAAGAGGGTGATGATCCCCGCCAGGACCTCCCCCCCGTGGGACGCCAGGTAGAGCCGCACATCGGGCCCTTCCCCGGAGCCCCTCCGCTCCGCCGTCTTAAAAAGGGACTCGTAATAGCCCGGAGCGTGAATCCCGATTCCGTCCCGCCTTGCGGTGAGCCCGTAGAGGCCGTAGAACACCCCCAGGTCCCCGGCGTCCCCCTGCCGCACGGTGACTCCCCGCTTTTCCGCCAGGCGGATGTTGTAGCGCCACTTGCCCTTCATCTGGGCCAGGAGGCCCTCCTCGGAAAGGGTCAGGTCTAGGACGACCGTGTCCGGGGCCTGCACGGTTGTGTCCGCGCCGCGGAGCCCCAGGGCCCGGCCTGCCCGGAGGAGCTCCCCCCTCCAGGCCCCGCATGATTCAAGGGAATCGAATTCCTGGGGCAAATCGAAGCGGATGAAGAGGGCGCCCCGGGGAAGCGCCTTGCTCACGGCCCCGGCGATGCCCGCGAGGGCACGGGCGCTCCCTTCCGGAGCCGCCTCCGGGAGGGGCGGGAAGGGCGCATAGGCCAGGGGGAACCCCCGCACCCGGCGGACCAGAACCGAGAGCCCCCCGCCGCAGGCAAGGGGCGTTTCTATCCACAGGCTTTCCCAGCCCTGGCCGGCCTTGAAGTCCGCCCAGAAGCGGGATTGCAGGAAAGAAGGATGGAAGGGAGAAGAATTTTTGGGGTTGGTTCCCCCTGGGTCCATTGATTCGTCCGCATACATCGTCATAGGCCCTCCGGGAACAACCTGCCCGCCGCGTTTTTCCAGTTCACCAGGCTGAAGTCTGACAGGGCTGTTTCGGTTTCTCCCGTGGGGAGTCTTTTTTTATGGCATCCATGATGTTGCGCCGAATCATGCAGTAACTATAGCAAAAAGCGGATAAATGTCAAGTCCGAGTTGAGATTTGTCCGGTTTTTTATGTCATTTCTAAACAAATTATAGATATGTTGCCCAATTCCAATCTCAACCACGAAGGACATCCCTCCGGCGCCAGGCGCATGCGCCGCGCCATTTTCATTGACACAATCCTTTTTTTGTGCTACACTTATCCATTCCGGTGGCCTTGCCGATATAGTAGTGAGAGAGAAGGATTGGTGTGATGAAAATGAATAGAAAGGTTTTGTTTCAGGCCCTGGGGATTTGCATCCTGGCTGCGGCCCTCATTCCGGGGTGCAGGGACGTCTATACCATACGGGATTACCTTGCCGACCAGGCCTTTGTGCCGGTAGCGGGCATCGCGGGCATACCGGACGGGGCTGCCATGACGGCCCCCCTCACCCTCTCCCCCAAGGTCGCGCCGGAAAACGCCACGAACAGGACGGTCCTCTGGGCCGTCTCCGATGAGGGGGACACCGGGGCGGAAATCAGCGGCAATGTCTTTAGGGCCTGGGCTGCGGGCGAAGCAAAAATCACCGCGAGGATTCCGGAGGGCATCGCCAAGGGGCAGGACTTTGTCCAAGAATTCACGCTTAGGGTGACGGAAGAGTTCCTCCCGGTTGAGGAGATCAAGCGCGGCTTCGGGAAGACAGTCCCGTCGGGTGAACCCCTTACCCTTGTCGGCACGGTCCAGCCGTACTGGGCCACGAACAGGACGATCGGGTGGAGCCTCGTTGCAGGCGGAACCACAAACGCCTCCCTCGCCGGGAACGTGCTCACCATCCCCGACGGGGGGGACGTCACGGTACGGGCAACCGTCGTCAACGGCAAA
>JAISTZ010000139.1 GCA_031272345.1 Spirochaetaceae bacterium
ACATCGGGGACGCGGGCAAGGAAGAAGGGGTCGACATCGACCTGGGCCAGGCCATCGCCGAGGAGCTGGGGGTGAAGCTGCGGATCATCAACGCGGATTTCGACGGCTTCTCCCTGGCGATTCAGAACGGGCAGGCGGACCTCGCCATCGCGGCGATCACCATCACCGAGGAACGCAAGGAGTCCCTGGACTTCTCCGATCCGTACACCAACGCCTGTCAGTACATCCTCAAACGGGAAATCAATACGAACCTCAAGAACTTCAACAACCTGGCGGGCCTCCGCATCGGTGTGCACCTGGGCACCACCGGGGACATCCTGGTGTCGGAGCAGATCAACGACGGAGTGCTCACCGGCACCGGCGCGGCTGTGGTGCAGTTCAAGTCCCTGCAAGAGGCGGCCCTGTCCCTGGCCAAGGGTGATTTGGACGCCATCGTCTGCGACGACCTTCTCGCCAAAAACCTCAAGGCCGTGAACAAGGGACTCGAGTGTTTCGAGGCCCGGTTCGCGGACGGCACGATTCAGGAGGAATTCTACGGCGTCGCGATGTCCAAGGGGAACTCAACCCTGCTCGAGGCGGTCAACGCCGCGCTCAAGAAGCTCCTTGCCCAGGGGTTCATCGAAAAGCGGCTGGAATACCACATTCCCCAGTCCCAACTTTTGTAGCCGGTCCGGTTAGGAACGAATCATGGGGGAGCTTTGGCAATACCTGAGCCGCCAGTTTGTCCGCACCTTTGTCATGCAGCGGCGGTATCTTCTCTTCATCGACGGGTTCAAGAACACCCTGGTGATCTCCCTGGCGGCGGCGGCCATCGGCATCGCTATCGGGGTGCTGGTGTCGGTGGTCAAGGTTTATCACACTCAGACCGGACGCTATGCCCTGGCGGAACGGCTCTTCGCCGTGTATGTCGCCATTATCCGGGGCACACCCCTGGCGGTGCAGTTGCTCATCATGGCCTACATCATCATCCCCTCGAACAACTACGTGATGATCGCCTGTGTCGCCTTCGGCATCAACTCCGGGGCCTACGTGTCCGAGGTGATCCGCGCGGGAATCGGGGCGGTTGATTCCGGGCAAATGGAAGCGGCCCTGTCCCTGGGGCTGCCCCGGAGCATCGCCATGCGGCGCATCATCCTGCCCCAGGCCGTCAAGAACATCCTCCCGGCGCTCTGCAACGAGTTCATCGCCATCATAAAGGAGACCTCCATCGTGGGCCTCATCGCCATCGTTGACCTCACCAGGGCGTCGGATCTGGTGCGAAGCCGCACCGCCGAGCCTTACTTCCCCCTCCTGTCCATCGCCCTGGTGTATTTCCTCCTCGTGGCGGGCCTTGCGCGCCTGACCCGTATGCTGGAAAAAAGGCTGGCCCGCAGTGATCGAAGTTAAGGGCTTGCGAAAATCCTTCGGGGAAAATCAGGTGCTTCGGGGGATCGACGAAAAAATCGAACGGGGCGAGAAGATGGTCGTGGTGGGGCCTTCGGGCTCCGGAAAGAGCACCTTTCTCCGGTGCCTCAACCTGCTGGAAACCCCGGACGCCGGGGAGGTCTGGTTCGACGGCGCGCAGGTGAACGCCCCCGGTGCAAACATCGGGGCCATAAGGCGCAGGATGGGCATGGTTTTTCAGCACTTCAACCTCTTTCCCCACCTGTCGATTCTGGACAACATCACCATCGCCCCCAGGGAACTCAAGCTTCAGACAAAAGAGGAGGCGGAGAAGAACGCCCACAGGCTCCTGGACCGAATCGGCCTTTCCGACAAGGCGGGCACCTATCCGGCCATGCTCTCCGGGGGGCAGAAACAGCGGGTGGCGATCATCCGCTCCCTGGCCATGAACCCGGACGTGATGCTCTTCGACGAGCCGACCAGCGCCCTTGACCCGGAGATGGTCGGGGAGGTGCTGGACCTGATCCGGCAGCTCGCGGGAGAAGGCATGACCATGGTGATCGTCACTCACGAGATGGG
The DNA here is from genome assembly GCA_031272345.1 of Spirochaetaceae bacterium. Lineage (GTDB taxonomy): Bacteria > Spirochaetota > Spirochaetia > Treponematales > Treponemataceae > JAISTZ01. The sequence goes on from JAISTZ010000139.1 coordinate 1,963, forward strand.
ATTCGCCCGGGAGGTCGCCACGAGGGTTCTCTTTATGGATGAGGGCAGGATTCAGGAGCAAAACCCGCCCAGGGAATTTTTCGGCAACCCCCAAAACCCCCGGCTGCAAAGTTTTCTTTCCAAAGTGCTCACGAAGGTAGTATAGGAAGACAGCTATGTTTACACGCGCGATTGTACGGCGGCCCTGTAGGGCGCTGATTAATGGCCTCACCGGCAACCCCCAGTTGGGAAAGCCTGATTTTGAGAAGGCCCTTGTCCAGCACGAACAGTATGTCGATGCGCTCAAGTCTTGCGGCCTCGCAGTGACGGAGCTTCCCGCGGAGGAGGGTTTTCCCGACAGTTGTTTCGTGGAGGACCCGGCGGTTCTGGGCGAGGGCTGGGCGGTGATCACCAACCCCGGCGCGCCAAGCCGCAAAGGGGAAGCCGGCCTCATCCTGCCGGCAATAGAACGGTTCTACAGCTCCAGCCAGATATTCCGCGTCACTGATCCCGGAACCCTGGAAGGCGGGGACGTGATGCGCATCGATCACACGTACTACGTGGGTCTCTCCGCCAGAACCAATGCGGAGGGGGTCGCCCAGTTTGCCCGCTTTCTTGAACCCTTAGGCTGCCGTGTCGTGGCGGTTCCCCTGGAAAAGGTGCTCCACCTCAAGACCGGGGTCAATTACCTGGCGGAGGGTCACCTCCTGGTCTCCGGGGAATTCGAGGATTCCCCCCTCTTCGCCGCCTTCGAGCGCCACCCCGTCCCCCAGGGTGAGGAGTACGCCGCCAACAGTCTCTGGGTAAACGGCGCGGTGATCGTGCCATCGGGATTCCCCAAAACAACGGCCCTGATCCGGAGCCTGGGCTTCCCGGTGAAGGAAACGGACACCTCGGAGTTCCGCAAGATCGACGGGGGGCTGTCGTGCCTGTCTCTGAGGTTTTAGAGGACTCCCGCGAACACTGCCCGCGCCGTTGCTGTTGACGAAACACCGCATGCGTTGTAAGCTCATTTTCATGAACGCCATACAGCAAACCGCCAGAATTGACCCCAGCCGCCGCGTGTTGACCCTGGACGAGCCTTTGCCGGAGACTGTGAGCGCCGGGCAGGTGACTATCACGCTTATCGTGCGGGAAGCCGCGCCTCTCTTTGGTGAGCGTCCCCGCAAGGTCTGGCGAGGTGACGCCCCGTGGCTCCAGAATCCTATCGTGACTACCGCGCCGTTCACACCGCTGACGCGGGAGGAAGCTCATGCCCGATAAGCCGTTTCTCGACACGAACATTTTATTGTACGCGGCTCTGGACGACGGCAGCATAAAACACGATGCCGCTAAAAATCTGCTCACCAATACATTGACAGGTTCAGAACTGGTCATTAGCGTCCAAGTGTTGAGCGAGTATTTTGTCAACGCTTTGCGAAAAGGTATTGACAGACAAATTGTCGAAGACACAGTGGCGCAGTTCATCGCTGACTTCGTCCTTGTCCCGGCAAC
>JAISTZ010000177.1 GCA_031272345.1 Spirochaetaceae bacterium
AGAAAACCACAGACCACACTGACCCCACGAACATAAAATAATATATAACAAAGAAATAGTCTGTGAGGTCGGTGGTTAAAATTCGAATAAACCAGCGTGTCCCTAGACTGTGCCGAAAATCAGCTTGACCAGCCCCAGGGTAAGGGGCGGGCAGTAGGTGATGAAGAAGAGCACGATGATGTTCACCGCCAGGAAGGGAAGCACCCCCTTGGCCGCCTGGGCCAGGCTGATCTTGCCGATGCTGGAGGTGACGAAGAGGCAGACCCCCACCGGCGGAGTCGTGAGCCCCAGCACCAGATTCAGCACCATGATGATCCCGAACTGTATCGGGTGCACCCCCACGGCGGTGGCCACCTGGAGGAGCACGGGAAAGAGAATCAGCAGCGCCGCGATGGTCTCCATGAAACACCCCACGAAGAGCAGGAGGATGTTGATCAGGAGCAGGATGACCACCTTGTTGCGGGTAAAGCTCAGCATGGCGTTAGCGACCATCTGGGGGATCTGTTCCTTGGACATGATGTAGGCGAAGATGTTGGCGCACCCCACGAGCACCGCGATCGACGCGCTGGTTATGGCGGATTCCGTGAGGATCCTGGGGATGTCCTTGAAGGGGAGGGCCCGGTACACGAAGATGCCCACCACAAAGGCGTAGATCACCGCGATGATCGCCGCTTCCGTGGGGGTGCAGATGCCGCCGATGATGCCCACCAGGATGATCAGCGTCATGAGCAGGGCCCAGAAGGCGTCCCGCCCGCTTATGAGAATCTCCTTGATTGAAGCCATTTTTTCTGTCTTGGGGTGACGGCGCTTGCAGGATATGTAGTAGGAGACCGCCATCATGCCGAAGCCCATGAGGATCCCGGGCACGATGCCCGCCACGAACATCTTGCTCACCGAGAGCCCCGTCATGGTTCCCGCGATGATCATGGGGACGCTGGGGGGGATTATGGGCCCGATGCAGCTCGACGCCGCGGTGACTCCCACGGAGAAGTCGGGCTCGTAGCCCTCCTCCTTCATGGCGGGGATAAGAATCGCCCCGAGGCTGGCGGAGTCCGCCACGGCGGTGCCGGAGATACCCGCGAAGATCATGCTGGCCACGATGTTCGCCAGGGAGAGTCCCCCCCGGATGTGGCCCACGAGCTTGTTGCAGAAGCCGACGATTCTGGGGGTGATTCCCCCGTTGTTCATCAGGTTCCCCGCCAGGATGAATCCCGGAACACAGAGCAGGGTGAAGGAATCCAGCCCCGCAAAGAACCGCTGGGCCGCGATTTGCAGGGGCAGCCCGGACAGGGCGAAGTAGAGGGTCGAGGAGATGCCCAGGCTGAAGGCGACCGGTATTCCGGCCCCAAGAAGAACGATAAAGGTGGTAAACAATACCCAAACGTAACTATTCATTGCAGCACCGTCTCCTTTACTTTGCCGCCGGTTATGAGGGAAAGTATTTCAAGAAAATAGGTTATTGCCAGCATAGCGAAGAGGATAAGCAGGGCAAAATAGATATATTGCATAGGAATTTCAAGGGCCGTAGACACCAGCCGGGCCTTGAGGTTGGCGAATTTAAAGGCGCAGCGGACCTCAAAGAAGACCGCAAAGCCGCAGAGGAGGACGTTCAGGAATACCGCCCAAATCCGTTTGAACGAGGGGGGAATCAAATTGGTAAGAATATCCACCTGGACGTAGGTGTTGCCCTGCACGGCGAGTCCCCCGGCGAAGGCCACGGCATAGATGAAGCAATACCGCGCCACCTCCTCGGTCCAGGAAGCGGCCCTGGGCAAAAAGGTTCGGCCGATTATCTGGATGATCACGCTGCCGCAGAAGGCCACCGTAAAAAAACAGGCAAAAACCGCCAGAATAACGTGCAAGACCTGGGAAATTTTTTTGATCATGGGTGCTCTCCTTGGGCCTGGAAATAAACAGGGAATGGGACGTCCCACTCCCTGTTGCGCAGGCTATTTAAGCTGCAGCACCTGCTGGTAGAGGGGCCACACAGCGGGGTATTGCTTCTGGATAACCGGATCCAGACCAACCCGCATCTGGCTTGCCAGAGACGCCTTGTCAACATCGCTTATGACGGTCATGCCGTGGTCGGTCATGAATTTCTCCAGGGTCAGCTCGTCCTCCAGGAAAAGCTTGTTTTCGTAGGCCTGCATGTCCTTGCCGGCCTTGACGATGATGTCCTGGAGATCCTTGGGCAGGCTCTGGAATTTGGCCTCGTTGATGACGATGTAGACCCAGGAAATCAGGTGTTCGGACTTACAGAGGTATTTCTGCACCTCGTAGAAGTTCCCCGACTGAATCATCGCCAGGGGGTTCTCCTGGCCGTCGATGGTGTGCTGCTGGAGGGCGGTGAACACCTCCGCAAAGGCCATGGGGGTGGTCTTGGCGCCGAGGGCTTCCCAGGCGGCCACGTGCATGGGGGACGCGGGAACCCGGATGTTGAAGCCCTTGAGGTCCGCCACGGTGCGTATGGGCTTGTTGGCGGTGATGTCCCTGGGGCCCCTGGTGTAGTACCCGAGGACCCGCATGTTGGCCTTTTCTATCATGAGCTTTTCAAGCCCGGCCCCGATGGGTCCTTCGGCGACCTTCTTGAGGTGGTCATAGCCGGAAATCATGTAGGGAACCCCCAGCAGGGTGAGCTCGGGAATCACGCTCCCCAGGCTCTCGCCGGTGAAGATGATGTCAACGTCCCCGGCGTTCGACACGATGGAGTTGATCCCGTCCAGTTCCGTGCCCACGGAGCTGTTCGGGTAAATCTTTACCTCGATCCGCCCGCCGGAAGCTTTTTCCACCTGGTCCTTGAAGAACACGCTGGCCTTGTGCCAGGAATTCTGCTCATTGACGATGTGCGAAATGCTCAGGGTGACTTTCTGCGCCGGAGCGGCGGCCTGAGTCGGCGCCTTTTTCTGGCATGAGGTCATGAACAATGCGGCGCCGATAAGCAGCGCCATGAGAACGAAAACAGATTTTTTCATTCTTTTCTCCTTAATATAGATTAGAAACGTTTCTTTACTCCCACCGGGAGCGCTCCTTTTGAGCGTCAACAGTATACCATACCCTGCGGGGGGATGTCAAATTCTTTCGATTAAAATCAGTTAGAATCAGTGCTTCCCCAGGGAAAGGCCGCCGAAGTCCACGTTGAAGGCGTCCCCCGCGCCGGGGTCCGCAAAATACGAGGGGAATTGCTTGCGGAGCAGGGACTCCTCGTTGCTGAGCTTGTACACGTGGGCGTGGAAGAGGGAACACATGGCGGGGACGTCGTTTTTTTTGACGGCCCTGAGGATCTCCCTGTGCTGGGCCAGCACGTTCACCGCAATGTCCGTGAGCCAGGTGGTGAGAATCCGCACCCGGTAGTAGTGGCCGCACTGGCTTTCGAGGACATCCCAGGCAAGGGGCTCCCCGGCGCCCAGGAAAAAAACCCGGTGAAAGGCGTTGTCCTGGAGCACGAACTCCGCAAAGTCCTCGTCCCGGAGGGCCTGTTCCTGCAACTCGATGCACGCCTCCAGCTCCGTGACGTGCCGGGGTTGGCGCCGGGCAGCGAAGGGCTCCAGAACCGCCGATTCGAGCACGTCCCGGAGGAAAAATTCCTGGTTCACCCGCTCCAGGTCGATCCGGGAAATCAGGGTTTCCCGCTGGGGAATCACCTGAATCAGCCCTTCCTTTGCCAGGTGAATGAAGGCCTCCCGCACGGGGGTGCGGCTGACGTTGTATTTTTGGGACACTTCTTTTTCGCTGATGGACGCGCCGGGTTCAAGATTCAGGTTGATGATGCTCTTCCGCAGTGCCCCGTATACGGAATTTTGCACACTGTTCTGCTGATAAATTACCATACTAGGATACTACCGGGGTTTTTCTTTTTTTTCAAGCCTCGGTCAGGGGGCTTTTGTCCGGGAACCCGAAAAATTCAAACACCCCCGGGAGGGCCCTGTTCCAGTAGGCCCAGTTATGGCCGCCGGGGCCTTCCCTATAGGTGTGGTGTATGGTTTTTATTTCCCGGGAGAATAAGCTGTTCAAATCCCTGTTCTGGCTGAGGAGAAAATCTTCGGCGCCGCAGCACTGGAATACCGCCGGTTTGGGGCCGTCAGTTTTATCCAGCCCCCGGAGCAGGGCGGCAAGATCATTGTCTGAGCCATAAAATTTTTCCGCCCCCCCGAAGATCCGGGTGATGTTCCCGGTCATGTCCGCGGGGGAGGTCACTTCCGCTGAAAATCCCCCTTGCCCAAGGGCGACAGGATCCGCCACGCAGGACAGGACCGCAACGGCGGCATATTTTTCCGGTTTGCCCAGAGCCGCTTTTAAAGCGCCGTAGCCCCCCATGGAAAACCCCGCGATGAAGGTATCTTCCCGCCTCCCGGAGGGGTGAAAAAAAT
>JAISTZ010000060.1 GCA_031272345.1 Spirochaetaceae bacterium
GAGGACCTGTCAAATCCCTCTTCCGCAGGGACGATTTTTGCCCCATCGCAGGCAACGGGCACGGGGGAATAGAGCAGAAACCCCGCGACGGTTTCCCCGTCCCCGGATCGGGGGGCGGACGGGACGGAGCGCGGCGGCAGGGCAAGGGATAGGGCAAACTCCCCATCCTTCCCCAGGGACGGGCCGATCCGGACGGACTGCCTCTGGGGGAGTTCTTTTTTTAACCCCCAGGTCTTTCCCCGGAATTCAAAGTCGCTTTTAAAAAGGAAGGCGAAGAGAATCACCGCGCCCCCCGGGGCCGGGGCCTCCCCAAGGAGGCGGACGCGGACCTCCAGGGCCGGAACCCTGGGGAGGAGCTCCTCGGGGAGGGTCTCCCCAAGGGCGTAGTAGAGGTAGGGGCTTTTCTTTGGGGAGGCTATCTCCCCGGTGCGGGCGTTCCGGTTGAGCGCCAGGAGGGGATAGACGGCGTCCCCCAGACCGAGGGCGAGCCGTGAGGGTGCGGGGGCGGAGAGGGAGCACCCCGAAAGCGTGAGGATGCTTAAAAACAGGGCGCACCGGGAAATCATGACCATGGGTTGACTATAAATTTTCCGGGGTCCGGGGTCAAGTTCAGGGTTTACCCCGGATAGGTCCGCCGGGGGCGGTTTTATACGCCTGTCGCCTTGTCACAATGCCCCATCCATTCTATACTTTTTCCAGGAGGCTGACATGAGGGCCACACGAGCGCTGATTCACCTTGACAACCTTGCCGGGAACATCCGGGAAGCAAAGCGCCTTGCGGGGGAGGGGGTAAAACTCTGCATACCCGTAAAGGCCGATGCCTACGGACATGGGGCGGTGCAATGCGCCATGCGGGCCCTGCAAAGCGGGGCGGACTGCCTGGGGGTAGCCGCCGTGGACGAGGGGGCGGAACTCCGCGCCGCCGGGATCAGGGCGCCCATCCTGCTCTTTTCCCCTCCCGCCGTGGACGAAATCCCCCATCTCATACACGAGGACCTCCAGCCCTTTGTGTTCGACAGCGAAATGGTCGCGCTTTTAAACGACCAGGCCCTGAAACAGGGAAAGACTGTCAGGGTTCACCTCAAGGTCGACACCGGCATGGGCAGGGTCGGGTGCAGACCGGAGGAAGCCCTGGGGACGGCACAGGAAATCGCCCTGGCCAAGGCGGTGCTGATGGAAGGGATCTGCACCCACTTTGCGGTTTCCGATTCCCCCGAGGACGGAGACGCCGCCTTCACCAGGAAGCAGCTCAAGGTGTTCCTGGAGACCGCCGCTGGCATAGAAAAAGCGGGCGTCAACCCCGGAATCAGACACTGCGCAGCCTCCGGGGGCCTGCTCTTTTACCCGGAATCCCGCCTCGACATGGTGCGCCCGGGAATCATCACCTACGGGTACTATCCCGGGGCCTACCTCCGGGGCGCGCCGGAAATGGCAGCAAAAACCACGGCGGTGTTCACCCCGGTGATGGAGCTGGTGTCCCAGGTGTCGGCGGTGCGGACGATACGGGCGGGGGAGACCGTTTCCTACGGCAGAACCTGGCGGGCCGAGGAGGACGGGCGGATCGGGGTGATCCCCCTCGGCTACGGGGACGGACTGAGGCGGAGCCTTTCACCGGGCCTCACGGTTGGGGTGAACGGGGCCCCCTGCCCCATCGTGGGGCGCATCTGCATGGACCAGTGCATGGCCCTGGTCAAGGATGCAAAACGCGGGGACCCTGTGACGCTTTTTGGGGACAAAAAAAAAGGCGCCCCCATGGACGCCGGGGACCTGGCGGAAATCGCCCGCACCATCCCCTACGAAATACTCTGCGGCATCCTGAAGCGGACGCCCAGGGTATACCTATAGGCCCCTCCCTGCCATGCGCCCTTCCACCCCCTGCGCCCCTGCCCAGCCGCAGACGGCCGCACCGCCCTGCCGGCCCCTTGGGGGGCTCCTTTTGCCCGGAACAAGACTTGAACTTGCACACCCGAACGGGCTCTGGTACCTGAAACCAGCGTGTCTACCAATTCCACCATCCGGGCAACGGAAACAGCATAGCAAAAACGCGCAGGCTAGTCAAGCCCCGCGCGAAATTTTTTTACACGGAGGAACACGATGACAAATTCCGCAACAGGGGACCTTATCAGGACCCGGAACAGCAAACTGGGCCCAAAGGTCGTGGAGGCCCTCAAGGCGCGGCACTTTGACGCCTGGTTCTTTGAAGACGAAGGAGAAGCGGTGGAGCGCCTCTTTTCCCTCATCCCCAGGGAAGACGTGATTTCCTGGGGGGGCGCCATGACCGTGGACGAACTGGGCATAAAAGAGCTTGCCAGGGAGCGGGGCTACCGGGTGATCGACCGGAACACGGCCCCCACCCCGGAGGACCGCGCCCAGCTCATGCGGCAGGCCCTCCTCTGCGGCACCTTCCTCATGAGCTCCAACGCCGTCAGTGAAGACGGCCACCTCGTCAACATCGACGGAATCGGGAACCGCCTGGCTGCCCTGCTCTACGGCCCCAGACAGGTCATCGTGATTGCGGGGATGAACAAGGTGGTCAAGACCCTGGAAGACGCGGTGGAGCGGGCCCGGACCATCGCTGCGCCGATCAACGCCACCCGCTTTCCGGGCATGACCGCCCCCTGCGGCGCAACCGGCGCCTGCGGGGACTGCAAGTCCCCGGACTCCGCCTGTTCCCACATCGTCATCACCAGACTGTGCAGACCGGCGGGCAGAATCAAAGTGATTTTGATTAACCGGGACTTGGGCTTCTAGGGAAGCACTGAAAGGCATCAGGTTTTCAGCATGTCCCTGGGGACAGGGACTCACAGATTTCCGCCAGGGCCTCGGATTCCCCGTTCCTGAGGATGGACTCCTCCAGGGGACCCAGGATGCGGAGGGACACCTCGCCGCCCCCCGGAAAAGCCCGGCCCGGCGGCCCGTCCAGGATAACGTGGATGAAATTCGCCGTCACGGCCCGGAGGGGGCCCCCGGGCGCGGATTCCCGGGGCCGCTCGATTATGCCGGAGACCCTCCGCCCCTCCCAGCCCCGGATGTACGCGATCTTGCGCCGGACGGCCAGGCGGAAGAGCTCGGCGGCGCGGGCGGTGCGGACCCCCTCGGGGACGCGGCCGGGGAGGGAGACCGCCGCGGTTCCGGGCCTGGGAGAAAAGGGAAAGGCGTGGACCCACGCCACGGCGCAGTCCTCACAGAGCCCCAGAGTCTCCCCAAAGTCCCCGTCGGTCTCCCCGGGAAAGCCCGCGATGATGTCGAAGGCGATGAAGGGGTCATCCTTGGCGGCCCTGAGGGCGTCCACGGCCCGAACTACGCCGGAGCGCCGGTAGGGCCGGTTCATGGCCTTGAGCACTTTGTCGCTCCCGGACTGGACCGACAGGTGGAAGTGGGGCCGAATCCTGGGGTTGGCCGCCAGGGCGCAGAACTCCGGCGTCACACTCTCCGGGTAGAGACTGGAAAACCTGAGGGCGATCGATTCGGTCCCCTCAAGAATCAAATTTGCCAGACCGGCCAGATCCACGGCGCGGCCCCCCAGGGCGCTCCTGTAGTGGGAGAGATTCACCCCCGTAAGGGTCACCTCCCGCTGGCCCGCCTGTTCCAGCCCCCGCACCCGCTCCACCGCTTCCATCGCGTCCAGGGACCGGGAGGGCCCCCGGGCAAGGCGGACTCTGCAAAAGGCGCAGGCGTTGTCGCAGCCGTCCTGGATTTTCAGGGACGACCTGGAATGGGCCAGGAAGGAATCCGTGGAAAGGGCGAAGGCCCCCGGGGGATTTTCGCCGGAGGCCCCCTGCCGGGCAAGGAGTGAGCGGAGGAAGGCCGCCGTCCCCAGGGGGTCAGCCTCAGCGCCCAGCCGGTCCCGGAGGATAGGGGGAAGGTCCCGGAGGAAGCCCTTCCGCGAGCCCGGCAGCACCACCGCCCTGGGGTCGAAGGAGGCGAGCTCCCCCGCGCCCAGTTCGGCGTAGCAGCCCGTTATGAGCAGAACCGCGTTGGGGTGGGCGGCCAGGGCCTGCCTGAAGGCCCTGCGGCACTTCTGTTCGGCCTTGCCGGTTACCGTGCAGGTGTTCACCACCGCCAGGACCGCCCGCTCAGGATGGGAAGGGGCCCCCAGGACGGCCTCGAACCCCGCGTCCGCAAAGGCCCGGGCGGCCGCCTCGGTTTCGACACTGTTCAGGCGGCATCCCAGGGTCTCGAAGCAGACTAGCGGCTGCTGATTCGGGCAAGACAGCGTTCTTTTCCCCTGACGGCGTTGGTGAAGACCGGGTTAAGGGCCAGGGCCTTGTTGTAGGCCTCCAGGGCGATGTCGTAATTCTGGGCCATCTCCCTGGCGTAGCCCAGGCGGGTCCAGTAGTCGGGCACGGTGGCGTCGATCTGCACGGCCTGGGAAAGGGCGATGTCCGCGTGTTCGTACCGGGCCTGCCGGATGTAGAGCTGCCCCATGAAGTAGTAGGCCTGGTCCATCCTGTTCCGGGAAATCCCGATGTTGGGGATCAGGGGCACATATTCGTGGAAGAGGGCCAGGGACTCCGAGTTCTTGCCCAGGTAGTATTTCGCCTCGGCCAGGGCCTCCACGATGCGGTGGTCGTACCAGCTCAGAGTCCGCGCCCTGGCCCCCCGCTGTTCCGCCTCGGCGTACTGCCTGTTCCCGATGAGACTCCAGCACAGGACCACGTAGGAATCAAGATTCCTGGGATTTTCCACAATTTCCTGCTCGCACACGGCGATCGACTGGACAAAGTTGCCCGCCTGGTAGAGCTTGAGGGCGTCCGGTTTGGCGCCCTCCTGGGAAAACGCGGCGATTCCGAGGGAAGCCGCGGCGCACAAAAAAACGATTTTCTTCATAGTGATGAACCCCTTGGTTTAAGATTTGACCATCGTGCATTTTCCCGTGAAGGACGACCCCGGTTCCAGCACCACCTGGGCTGAGGTGATGTTCCCCAGGACCGAGCCCTCGGCGGTCACCACCACCAGCCGCTTTGCGGTGACGCTCCCCTCCACGATGCCCCGCACGAGAATTCTGTCGGCGGTGATGTTCGCGTAGACCGCCGCGTGGGAATCGACCACCAGGTCGCTTGGGGTTTCGATGATGCCGCTCACCTCCCCGCGGATCATGAAGGGTTTGGCGAACCGGATCGTCCCCTTGAACACGATGTCGTCCGCCATGATGGTGTCGAAATCCTCGTCCTCAAGCTCGTACAGGTCGATGTCTTTTATGTCAAACATAAACCTATCCTACGGAGAAAGGGCCCCCCAGTCAAGGGCGGCTCACGCGAACCCCGCGAAGAACCCCCGGATGTCGAACCCGTGGATCTTCCTGGCGGCGGCGTAGGAGTTGCGGATGTTGTCCCGCCCCTCGGTGAGGTGGGTGGAGGTGATTCCGTGTTTTATGGACCGGTCCGCCTCCAGGAAGGCCGCGATGTGGTCCGCCGCGCGGATCACCGTGCCCCCCGCCGGGGAACAGTCGTCCCGGTTATACCTGCCGTCCAGGTCCTCCGGGGACACGGGCACGGTCCTGCCGTCGATCACCACCCGGTCGGTGAACTCGTCCCTGGTAAAAAACATGAGCTCATCCCTGTAGAAATCCTCCATGAGGGGGGTGAGCTCCGAGGCGACAACCTCGGCTTCGATCTTTTTGATGATCTCCGAAAGCCCCCCGGTGGCCTGCTTGACCGGGGAGATGATGTCCCGGGTTACGGCCTCGGGGAGGTCGTGGAAGAGGGCGGAGAAGAAGTCGTTGTACCGCCGCCGGGGGCACCGGGGGCTTTCCTGGGAGCGCCCCAGGAGCAACGTGAGGGCCGCCACAAAAAACGAGTGCCCCAGGACGCTCGTCTTGGGGACCCTGGGGGTCTGGTTCCAGCGGTTCTGGAACCGGAGCTGTTCGATCACCAGGAGGAACCGGTAGGGGCGCTCCTTGTTGAGGAGCATCTGGAGCCCCGGCAGGTCCCGGAGGTCCGCCAGTTCTTCGGTGATTTCCGCCTTGATTTTTTGGAGACGCTCGGGCTCGTTCACCAGGGAAATCATCTCCAGTTCCCGAAAGGTGGCGTACTTGTGGGCGCCGCGGAGCACCAGGTTGGTCCGCTCCCGCACGGGGTCGTTGCCCGGGGTCCCCAGCATGTAGGACTCGAATCCCTCGAGGAGCTCCCGGTCGTAGAGGAGCCCGTCGTATTGGCCCAGGGCCCACCGGGAGAGCTCCCGGTATTCCCGGGGGAATTCGTTTTTTATCTTGCGCCGCACCGGGGACTTGATGTCCGACAGGGCGATTTTTTGCAGCAGGTCGAAGAAGACCGCGTACATGGCCCATTCCCAGTCGATCGGACGGCCCCGGCGCTCCTCGAATTTGCCGATGATGTAGGCGGCTATCATCTTTTCCGCGGCCTTGTCCATCTCGATGAGCTCGAAGGGACGGACCAGGTCGTTCCACCGCTCGATCGAGAAGCCTTCGAAGATTTTCAGCGCCAGGGCGGGGGTGAGCATCCTATTGCTCGATCCTGTATTGAACCTCGTTTGAAAAAAGCTGTTCCGCCGCAAGGGAAACAACCTTGCCGTCGTGCTCGTCGATCTGCTCGTCGTGGACCATCGAGAGCTGGTAGGCCCGGTGGCTGGCCGCGCAGGTTATCTGGTATATGTTGTCCTTGAAACGAATCAGCTTTTCCAGCGGAAAAATCATAGGGTCTCCTTACATTCGCAATTTTGCAAGGAGTATTGCACAGAAAAAAATAAAATGCAAGCCCCCTGACCAAGGCGGTTGAGGCGCGAGGAGGGGGGGATCAGTGTTTTCCTAGACAACGCGCTGCTGGTCTACGACTTCCCCTATCACCGCCAGGACTCTTTTTTCTAGCTGTGACTTCAGGCTTTGTTTAACTTCAATCGTTTTCATGGATGCGGTTTCTGCTTCCGCGAACAAATCAGCGGGGGAAATCTTGAGGGCCGCCGCGATGCGGTCGAGGTTTTCTGCCGATGGGAAGCGCTTTTTTATTTCTATATTGCCTATAAGCGTTGTTGAACATCCCACTCGTCCTGCCAGCGCCATTTGGGAAAGGCCCAAGATTTCGCGATAGCGCTTCATGTTCTTTGCCAGTAAAGAACGACAGTCGGACATAGGCAAAAACCTCCCGAAATCACGTAAATTTCCGCAAAAACCCGTGTACTCCTCAATGCCTTTATAGGGGTTGACAATTATTTCTAATTGGCTATAATAAAAAACAAACATGCGGGGCGGCTCCGTATGGGGTCTGTACCGGCTCTAAAGCCCGTTTTTAGGGTCGGAAACCTGAAAAAAGGAGACTTTTTATGAAAAACAGGAAATTTTGGGCGGCTGTTGCGCTCTTGGTAGCATCAGTAGTGCTTGCCGGATACAACAAGGACACCAGTTCTGGAGGACCTTCGGCGGCGTCCGCACAAACGGTGAAGGAACCGCAAAAGAGCGGCAGTTCTGACGGGAAAGGAAACCCTTTTTTGGGTACATGGGTTTTGTTTGAACACGGTTTCCCCCATGAGGTTGTTGTTTTCGGTGCAGATACCGCTGTATGGGAATATAGCGATCCCACGGAACAACCAGTGACGTATAAAAACGGAAAAGCATATACTTTGTACCCCGGAGGTCCTGGGCTAACATTCACTGTAAAAAATGCTGCTGAGTTAATCTGTATCGATGACTGGTCTACTTATCCTGATGAAGAGGTCTACACGCGAGGAACAAAGCAGAAACTTGTGCTTGAAGGTACGGCTCTTCGTTGTACAGCCTTCAGCCCTGACGGCAAACATATCGCGGCAACGTCTGGTGAGGGCATACATATCTGGAATGCAGACAAGGGGACGCTCATCAGGACGCTGGGTTATAAGACTGATTCTTCCATTGCCTTCAACCCTGATGGTAAGTGCATTGCGACAACTTTTGGTGAGGGTATACATATCTGGGACGCAGACAGGGGAACGCTTATCAGGACACTGGCTGGTAAACATGTTTATTCCATAGCCTTCAGCCCTGACGGTAAGTGTATCGCGGCAACGTCTGAGGAGGGCGTACATATCTGGGACACAGACAAGGGGACGCTCATCAGGACGCTGGCTGAGTCTGAAAGCGGCAATTGTATAGCCTTCAGCCCTGACGGAAAGCGTATCGCTTATGACGCTTATGATGAACACCAGTTCCTGGTCCTCAGGGACGCTGACACGGGAGCGCTCTTATGGCGCAGAAACTTCTATGACCCGTTTAATTCCTTAGCCTTCAGCCCTGACGGTAAGCGTATCGGGATTGGTATGTCCTCACGGTATAGTTATAGTGGGCATGTAAGTGTCCTGGACGCAGGCACGGGCGTGATCATCTCGACGCTGGAAGGATTTCTCTATGGTAGTGTTTATGTAGCCTTCAGCCCTGACGGCAAACGTATCGTGTGTGCAGATAAAATGTGTGTAAAGCTCCTGGATGCTGACACGGGAGTGCTCATCAAAATGCTGGTTTGGACAGGCTGGCAGGGTGATAGCGACCCTTACTTCAGCCCTTTCAAAAGCCTAGCTTTCAACCCTGACGGTAAACATATCATGTGCATGGGAAGTATGACAGACCGTGACGTAGTGCTCGTCTGGGATGTGGAGGAGTAAAAAGATTTTGCGGACGCCGTCGGTGGGCCGCTGGTCATAGAAAGCGCCTTACGCATGTGGGGCGGAAGAAACAAAAGCACGAGGAGAAATTCTATGCGCTATTATTTTTTAACCATCAAAGATGGTGAACGAAACGCGGATCATTGGATAAAGGAGCAAAAGTTCGCTCCGTTTTTTTACGGCATGGCAACGCTTGAGGCGCTCAGGGACGACACGGCGCCAGAGGTGCCGACACGCTCCTGGGCGCTTGTACGGCGGTTCTTTAAAACTTTTGACAACCGCATCAACGAAGGCGCAGTCATCGTGTCTATCGGTACAGAAAACGTCTACCTGTATAAACAAACATCTCCGCTGCGGCAACATGGTGTTGAGCGTGAAAAGCGATACAACGGGTTTGACGTGGAAATAATAAAGGCAATACCTAAAAAAGATTGCCCCTTCGTCCTCGTTTCAATACGATCAAATCAGCGTATCGGGAGGAAAACTTTTTCAGAAATCACTGAAGAAAAACACTTCGGAAATTGCAGAGCTATTGATTACGTCCTGTCCGGCAAGAAGCAGAGGGTTGACAATTTTCAGCAATATCTGCAATGCCTGTCGAGTGTGCAGTTCGAAACGCTCATCGCCAAAATGTTGGAGGAGCAGGGTTACTGGGTGTCCGCCTATACCGGCGGCACACTCCCGCGTTATGATTTTTTCTGTGAAAAGGGCAATAAAAAGATGGCGTTGCAGGTAAAAACCCATCTTTCAAAAGAAGTCTATGAACGCTATGAAAAAGAAAGCGGTATTGACTATTATTATTGCATAACCTCTGGCGTAACAACGAAAAAAATTAAGTCCAGCTCCGACATTGAAGGTGAGCTGACCGATTGCGGAAAAACAAAGGAATGGCTTGCCAAAACTTTATGGTGGGTCACCTATAAGTAGCAAGATTCCGTGAAGTCTGACACGCTGACCGCTCCCGGGCGTATTGCCTGGGGGCGGGCCAGGGTTGAGATTCGGCGGAATCATCTGCGCCATCCGGAAAAACCTACGGGAAAATCAAAGGCATGACCGCGAAGAAGAGACCGCTCTGGCATCTTACGGTATAGTTATCTTTGCTCCCAGAGCGGCGGTCATATAAAAGGGGGCGGCGGCTTCGGGAATGGTAGTATAGGTTTCGCCGAGCCAGGTGTAGACACGTGGTTCGCCCCGGAGGATGAGGGTGATGGCGGAATTGATATTCCAACCGATCTCGGCGGCGGCGTAGATACCCTGGATTTGGTATCCCGTGTTGTTGTAGTCGGAAAATTTCCAGTGCATCTCCTCGTATCCTGCTCCCAGCGCGAAGAACAGCGGGATTTTTTTCAAAGAAAACAAACATAAAAGGTACGCCCCGGTCTGACCGCTTACCGAGTCTGCGATGTCGGAACTATGCTGTAGGGTGGATACCGAACCTCCCAGGGTGACAGCCATGAAGGGCAGACGGAGCCCCATCCGGGCGCCGATGAAGGTCCAGGAGTTGCCGTTCACGAAATCCGATCCTCCCTCAGCCTCAAATCCGAGGAAAAACTTGCCCAAAATTTTCTCCAGGGACAGGTTGACACCCGGCACTATGCCTGACCATTCGGCATCGCTGATAATGAACGAAGACCCCATACTGAGGTCGCCCAGTTCCATCACGAACCCTGTCCGTAACCAAAACGTTGCAGTCTGATAGATGAACGAAGCGTGTAAGCGGTTGAGGAGTACCGGTTCCTTGCCGAACCCGACTCCAACGCCGACAGCATTGTTGAAGTAGTGCTCCATGTTTATGCGGCCTATGGGCGTATACCTGTCCCCAACAGACTGTTTGTCGCTGAAGGCGATGACGGCCAGTTGGTCGTTGAAGGCGATGATGCCGCCTTCAAGCTCGACAATGGTCGCCCTGAACGGCGCGGGCGCTTCGGCGGAGACCGGCTTCTCAGGCGCAGCCCCGGCAATCATCGGAGACTCGGCGGACGCTTCTTCCCCAACCTCGGCAGCCGCCGGTATCTCTGTCGGCGGGGCCTCGGCCTGTGCGGCGGGCATAGCGGATGACAGAGCCCCGACGGGCTCGGCGGGGGTCGTCGTTTGTGCGGTGGGCTCGGCGGCGGGCGGAACCTCGGCCTGTGCGGCGTGCGCGGGCAGAGCCCTGACAGGCTCGGCGGGGGCCGGTGTTTGTGCGGCCGGCCGGGCGCTGACAGGCTCGGCGGTGGGCGGCGTTTGTGCGGCAGGAGCGTCGGCGGGCCGGGCCCTGAGGGACTCGGCGGGCGCCGGGATCTTGATCCTGATGGTGGAAGGAGTCTTGGTTGCGGCGGACGGCGGTGGAGTGTCCGGCCCGGAGGGAACCGGCGCCCCGGCTTGGATTGTCCGCAACTGGAAGGGGCTGTCGCTGAAGTCGCCCCGGTAATCCCCGTAGGGCAGCGCAAACGCCCTGATGTTCAGAAAGGCGCCGTCAGCCGGCACGACTTCACCATGCCGGGCGCCCTCGTCATAGTACAGAATGTCCGGTATGAAGATATGAAACGCCTGCCCCAGGGGCGCATAGGCCTCGGTGGTGGAGTCGATGAGGGAGTAGGTATTGTCGGCGGCGCGCTTCCCGTCGATGATGCGGATTTCGTCGCCGTTCACCGGGTTCCAGTCGGCGGCCTGGTAGGCGTGGATGTCGGAACGCTTGGACGAGTCCTGGGGGACTTCGGTGATGAGGACAGACGCAATGTCTGGTTTTTTCCTTATATATAAATGAAATCCGCCGGGACCGTATTCCAGCATGGTGTCACCGCTGCCGATGGAAAGGTCCTGGGCAGACACCGCAACCGCCAGAAACACGAGCAGGGCCGAGAACAGATTTTTAGCTATCCAGGGCCTGTCCGAGGTCCCCGATAATGATACTGTCGTCATCGTCTCCACTTCCTTATCGACAAAAAAATGTCAATAAATGAGCGCGCAATATGGGTTTATTCCGAGGTCTTCAGCACCGCCAAAAAGGCCGACTGGGGCAGCTCCACGTTGCCCACGAGTTTCATGCGCTTCTTGCCTTCCTTTTGTTTTTCAAGGAGCTTCCGTTTCCGGGTGATGTCCCCGCCGTAGCACTTGGCGAGCACGTCCTTCCTTACCGGGTTGACCGTCTCCCTGGCGATGATTTGACTCCCGACGGCCCCCTGAATCGCCACCTTGAACTGCTGCCGGGAAATCTCGTCCCTGAGGCGCTCGCACACGTGCCGGGCCTTGTCGTAGGCCCCCCCCTTGTAGCAGAGCTGCGAGAGGGCGTCCACGGCCTTGCCGTTCAGGAGGATGTCGATTTTGACGAGCTCCGTGTCCCTGTACCCGACGACCTCGTAGTCGAAGGAGGCGTACCCCCGGCTGCAGCTCTTCAGGCGGTCGTAAAAGTCGAAGAGCACCTCCGCCAGGGGCATCTCGTAGACCAGCTCCACCCGCTTCTGGTCCAGGTATTGCAGGTTCGACTGGACCCCCCGCTTTTCCGTGCAGAGCGAAATCAGGGGCCCCAGGTATTCCGCCGGCGTGATGATCGACCCCCGGATGTAGGGCTCCCGGGCCTCCCGTATCTTTGTCGTTTCCGGGTAGTCCGCGGGATTGTCGATATACAGGGTCTCCCCGGACGTGAGGAGGAGCTCGTACCGCACCGACGGGGCCGTAAAGATGACCGCCTGGCCGAAGTCCCGCTCGAGCCGCTCGTCCACCACCTCCAGGTGAAGGAGCCCCAGGAACCCGCACCGGAACCCATGGCCCAACGCCAGGGAGGAATCCTTCTCGTAGACCAGGCTGGCGTCGTTGAGTTTGAGTTTTTCCATGCTGTCCCGGAGTTCCTCGTAGTCGTTGGAGTCCATGGGATAGATTGACGAAAAGACCACGGGTTTTACGTCCTTAAAGCCGGGGAGGGGCTCCGAAGCGGGATTCGATGCAAGAGTCACCGTGTCGCCCACCCGCACGTCGGACACGGTTTTGATGCCCGCGATCACGTAGCCCACGTCCCCTGCCTCAAGGCGGCCCGTGTCCTCCAGTTTGATCCGGAAGACCCCCGCGCTTTCTACCCGGTACTCGCCGCCGCCGCTCATCAACCGGATCGTGTCCCCGGTCTTGAGGGCCCCCTCGAAGAGCCGCAGGTGCACCACCACCCCCCGGTAGGCGTCGTAGTGGCAGTCGAAGATCAGGGCCCGGGTCTGGGTGGACCGGGGCGGGGGAGGGGGCGGGAACCGGGTGACAATCGCCTCCAGCAGGGCGTCCACCCCCTCGCCGGTTTTGGCGGACACCAGGCAGGCGGCCTCCCCGTCCAGGCCCAGGTCCTTTTCTATCTGGGCCCTCACCGCCGGAACGTCCGCCTGGGGCATGTCTATCTTGTTGATCACCGGGAGGATCTCCAGGTTGTTCTCCAGGGCCAGGTACATGTTGGAAATCGTCTGGGACTCCACCCCCTGGGTAGCGTCAATCAAAAGCAGGGCCCCCTCGCAGGAGGCGATCGCCCTGGACACCTCGTAGGAAAAGTCAACGTGCCCGGGGGTGTCCACGAAGTTGAGCTCATAGGCCGTGCCGTCACAGGCGGTGTAGGGAATGGTGACCGCCTGGCTCTTTATGGTGATGCCCCGCTCCCGCTCGATCTCCATGGAATCGAGAATCTGGTTCTGGAAGTCCCGGCTGTCGATTATCTTGGCCTTTTCTATGAACCGGTCCGCCAGGGTTGATTTTCCGTGGTCGATGTGGGCGACGATGCAAAAATTGCGCTTACGGGAGAGCTCTGTCATCGGGACGATTGTAACGGAAAAGGGTCCGGGCGTCTATGGCATGGTGTTGACGGTTTTTGCTGTTCCCGGTATGATTGTTCCCATGAAAAAGGCCCATGTCAGAATAGTTTTGTGCGCCCAGACCCTCTGGGTTCTGGTTTTTGCCGCCTCCTGCGCGGGGGTTCCCCTGGAAAGTGAAATTCCTGACCTTTCCGTGTCGGCCCTGCTCCAGGAGGCCCAGAACAGCTACGACAAAAACAATGTCCCCGCCGCCCAGGTTTACTACCGGGCCATCCTGAACCGGTTCCCCGGCGATCCCCCCTCGGTGATTACGGCGGAATACGAGCTTGCCCACATCAAGGTCAAGCAAAAAAAATGGGCCGAGGCCCTCCCCATGATCGACGCGGCCCTGGCAAAGTTCGACTCCGATTCCGCCAATACGCTGCCCAGGGCGTATTACAAGCTGCTCCTGCTGGACAGGGAAAAAATTCCCGAACGGTTCCGGCAGGGGGAGGTTCAGGGCCCTTGACAGGGAGCTTGCCGTTCACTATGATGGCAGAATCAATCACGCTTATATGTTGGAGGTAAACAATGGCCGTAAGCAAAAACGCGCGCACCACCGTGGCGACTCATAAATTTCTGTGTTCCTGCGGGGGCGAAATCGTCATGAAGAAAACCATGGAAAAAGGCAGGCTCAAGAACATCGCCGAGTGCAACAAGTGCAAACGCACCGAGCGCCGGCCCAGCGATTTCAAGTAGGGGCTTCCCGCCCCGCAGGGGCCCTCCACTTTTTTAACTGGGCCTCAATGAGCTCCTTGCCTTCCTGCAAGAGGGCGATTTGCTCACGTTTGGAAAGGGGAGGGGGGAAAATTTTCAAAATTTTTAACCGGTAGACCCCCCCCGTGAGTTTCCGGATGATTCCGTCCAGGGTTGAAATCCTGTAGCCCCCGTCCAGGGCGCACACCACCACGGGCATGGGCCGCTTGTCAAGGAAGCGCCGGAATCCCGCCTGGTAGAAGGTGCCCAGGGTTCCGTCCTTGCTCCGTGTCCCCTCGGGAAAAATCACGGGAATCAATTTTTCCTTCCAGACCCGCTGGGCGAAGGAGTCGATGGCCCGCATGGCCCTTGCCATGTTGCCGCTCCGGGGGAGGAAGCAGTGTTCCTGCGCCCGGAGTATCTCCGCCACAATGGGCACGTGCCGGGAGAGTTCCTCCTTTGCCACGAACCGGGCCCTGTCTTTGAGGAAGAGCATAAAAACCGGAATGTCCAAAAGGCTCTGGTGGTTCGAAATCACCAGGTATTGGGGGGGGAGTGATTTTTGCAGTTCCAGGGACAGGAGCACCCGGAAGTTCGCGTAGGCCCGGAGGATGGCGAAGATGATGCGGGGATACCGCCGGACCGCGAAATTCGCCAGGGCCGCGCACCACCGCTTGTTGAGGGGGTAGAGGATGACGAACCCGAGGGCCAGGTAGGAAATCGCAAAGACGGCGCACATGGTTGCAAGGACAGAAATCATGCCCCCAGTATACCCCGCTCCGGCGGATTTTGCAAATTTTATTTTATCTCCGTCAGGTCCCCCTGCTTGAGGAGCCGGACTGTCCCGTCCGAGGCGGTTACGGAGACGCCCGATTTTGTGACCACCACGGGGGTGTCCGGGTTCACGGCGACCCCGCTCCGGGCAAGGAGCTTCATCTGGGAGTCGTATTTGCCCAGGGCCCAGGCGCCGCCGTTCTGAATCACCGCGTAGTAGGCCGTCCCGTCGGAGGCGAGCACGGAATTTGCCCCAAGAATCTCCGCGCTTTCCCGGAGTATCTCCAGGTTGACCGGGTCAAGGAGCACGAGTTTGATCGCCCCGTTCCCGGTGTTCTCCCCCGCAATGGCGACCACCCCGTCAGCCCCCTGGAAGATGGTCCGGGAGCGGATCACCCGCACCGGGGACTCCCTGATGGGCTTCCCGGTTCCGGGATTCACCCGCACAACAGCGGAGAGCAGATTCCCCGGGTCAACCAGCCTGAGACCGAACACCCCCGCGGGCTCCGGGGCTTCCTTTTCCTTGCCCATGAGGGCCGCCTGGTCCCCGGCGATGGCGTCCCGCTCGGCCTTGGCTTCTTCACGCTTGGAATCGGCGGTTTTCTGGGCGTCGTCGGCCTCCTTTTGGGCTTCCGCCGCCTTCTCCCGCTGCTGTTCCGCCGCCCTTTCCTGCTCCCGGGCTTCCGCTTCCTTCTGGGCGGCCCCCGCTTCCGCTTCCCCGGCTTTGGCGGCGGCTTCTTTATCCTGGGGGCTTTCCTGTGCCGCGGCCTGGGCTTCTTCGGCGTCCTTTCGGGCCTGTTGAGCTTCCTCCTGTTTTTCCTGGAGCTTTGCCTCTTCGTCCTGTTGTTTTTGCTTCTCCCCGTCGGCCCGTTCCCGGGCGATGTCCGCCCTTTCCTGGGCAGCGTCGGCCTCCCGCTCCTTGAGGTCGACCATTTGCTTGCGGTCCCCGATTCCCCTGTCGTCCTCTTCCCTGAGGGACTCGATGACCTTCCGGTCCGAAATGAGGGACGTATCCACCGGGCTCACCGCGCTTTGGGGGTCCGAAATGGGAATGACGATTTGGGTGTTCCCCGGCCATTCGCGGTAGCTCAGGGCGAGTCCGGCCTTTTGGGGCGACAGGAGGCCCACGACGGCGGGGACGTATTTTCCGGCGAAGTAATTCACGTTCCCCCGGTACACGGCGTTGTACACCGTGACGAACACCGCAAGGGCCGATGCGTCCTGGGGTGCATACCCATAGGCCGCCGAGAGATAGGACGCGATAATCCGCCTGAGATTCCTGATGTGGTCCACCCCGGCGTTTTCCCCCAGGACGAGGACGTCCGCCCCCAGACCCCCGTCCCCGGGCACGTGCAGGATCTGGTACCGCGCCGGACTTCCGGCGGCCTGGGCGTTCTGCTGAATCCGCTCCCCCAGGGCCCGCCCGATTCCGTTTATCTCCTCCGCCGTGTTGACCACACCGTAGGGGCCGCTGTAGTTGATGAAGACGATGTCTTCGGTTTCCACGGTTTGCAGTTCCGTCCTGTCAACCTCAAGGCCGAAGAGGGATGTCAGAATTCCCATCGCAAGGGCCGCCGCCGCCAGTTTCTTTGCCGTTTCTGTCATATCACAACTCCTAAAGAACTATACCATACGCGGATACTCCGGTCAAGGGGAGTATTGCACACAGGCCGGCGGACACGTATAATCACCCCATTGGAGGATTCACCATGAAAGAAATTTACCTGGCCGGCGGCTGTTTTTGGGGCGCCGAGAAGTATCTCTCCCTGATTCCGGGGGTGCTCGAAACCGAAGTGGGCTATGCAAACGGCAATACGGCTAACCCGTCCTACGAGGACGTGCGCTACCGGGGCACGGGTCACACGGAAACCGTCCGGGTCAGGTACGACGAAGGGGCCCTGGACCTGGGCTTTCTCCTGGAGCTTTTCTTCAAGGCCATCGACCCCCTCTCCCTGAACCGCCAGGGCCACGACGAGGGCATCAATTACCGCACGGGGGTCTACTACACCGACGGGGCCGACAGGCCGGTGATCGACGCCGCCATGGGGGCCCTGCAAAAACAATTCGACCGCCCGGTGGTGGTGGAGGTCCTGCCCCTGGAGAACTACTACAGCGCCGAGGAATATCACCAAAAATACCTCGACAAAAACCCCACGGGCTACTGCCACGTCGGCAGCGACACCTTCGCCATGCTCAAAAAGGCCCTGGAAGAAAGGGCCCGCTGAGGAAACACCCGGCGGCCCCAGGTTGCCCAAGGCTCGATTGGCTTTTTCAGCGCTTCGCCAGTTTTTTCAGAATTCCGGCGGCGTACATGCGGATCCTCACCGGAAAGAGGGGGCCCGTGTAGGTTTCCAGAATCCCCTTGCCCTTCCCGGCGAAGGCCCGCTGTCCCATGTAGGAGCAGATTGCGTAGACCGCGTCACAGGCGGCGATGTGCACCCCCGGGGGGTACAGGGCGGCCTTCCGGCACACCCAGGCCGCGGCGTCCAGGAGGTCGCCCTCCGGGTCGTAGGCGGTCTCCTCCGCGGCCCTGAGGGCGTACCTGACCATCACGGGGTCCGGGTCCCGGCGGATCGTGCCCGCGATGACCGGGCAGAACCGGCCGCTCCCTGCCTTGCCCAGGGTTTGCACCAGGAGGGCGGTGTCCGCGAGGGCCGCCGGAAAAAGCTCCCCGTTGTCCACCCTGGTCCCCCCTTCGCGCTCGTACCTGCGGGAGAGCCTGCTTGACAGGAACGCAAGCCGCTCCTGCCACCGGAGCTCCCGCTCCCCCGGCCCGGAGGAGGCGAGCCCCGCTCCTATTTCCGCCAACTCCCTGCGGTCGATCCGGTCCAGACCCGTGCCCAGGCTGCCCGCCCGCGCCCGGATGAACTCCCGGTAGGTCCTCCGGGCCTTCCCCCTGGGGGGGGCCTCTCCCAGGCAGACCCGATAGGCCGAGGCGACCCAGTCCGCGCCGCACACAAGGAGGAGCCCCTCCGGGGAATAGGCCAGGTAGTCCCACCCGCCCCTGGGCGGAAGGGCCGCTTCCCAGAGCGTCACCGGGGGGCCTTCCTTGTGCGCCCGGAAGGCGGCGGCCCCTTGGGAATCCCCAAGGACCAGGGTGTCCCCGTAGAGGGCCCCCAGGGCAAGGTCCCCCAGGTTGATGCGGAGCTTGTCCCTGGGGATTTCCCGGGTCTCCCCGGCGTTTGGGGCGAGGAAAAGGACTTCCCGGGAAGAGAGGAGGGCGGCGCGGCTCCCGGAGCCCAGGGGAAGGGCGTGACCGGAGGCCCCCTTCCCGGTATTCCCCGTCCAGGACGAAGAGGCCCGGTTGTCCTTCACGGCGCAGAGCCCGTACAGGCCCGATGAAAACGTGAGGAGCGCCCCGGCCTCCACCACGGCCGCCCCGGTCACGGTGCCGGAAAGGGTGATTTCTTCGATGTATTCGCCGAAGGGGGAAATACGGAGCCCCGACGACGCCCCCCCCTCACCGGAGATGACCAGGAGGGTGCCGTCGTTCAATTCCAGGGGCGGAAAGGCCGGGGGGGGGATTTTTTGCTTCCACCGGAGGCGGCCCCTGGTGTCGTAGCAGAGGAGGGCCCTGTCAGATGCGGCGAAGACCCTGCCGTCCCTGCCGGGGAGGGGAGGGCAGCGCAGCACTTCCCTGGTGTCGACGTTCCACAGGAGCCGCCCCGAGGGGTTTATCTTGTGCAGGACCCTCCCCCCGGTGACCGCATAGACAAAATCATCGGTATCGGCGGAAAAAAAATCGGGCCGTTCCCGGAAGGAATACTGCCAGTAGAAGGTTCCCCCCAGGGTAAGGGCCGCCAGGGTGCGCCCCTCCGTAAGGAGGAGGAACCCGTAGGAGGTGGTCACCGGGGGAGCGGCGGTCCGGCCGTTCGCCACGAGCTGCCACCGGGGAGGCCCCAGGGGGCTTTGCGCGCCCAGAGCTCCCCAAAGGAGAAGGAGGATACACGGAAGAATCACCCGGCCCAGTGGGCTGGTCCGGCCGAAAATCTGGGGGCGCGAGTGAATAGCCCTTCCTTAGGCCACCACCTCGTAGCCCGCGTCTTCGATCGCCGACTTGAGGCTGGCCTCCGGGCTCTTTGCGCCGTCATGGGTGACCTCGACCTTCCCGGTCTTGAGGTCGACCGACGCGCCTTCGACCCCGGGAAGGGCGGTGAGGGCGGTCTTTACCGCCCTGACACAGTGTTCACAGGACATGCCGCGCACGTTCAATACCGTTTTTGCCATACCGTACCTCCAGCTATTTTTGCGCCTCCAGGGCGTCGATGTAGGACAGGTTGAGCCGCCCCATCTTGTCAACCTCGAGGAGTTTGACGGGAATCTGCTGCCCCTCCTTTACCACGTCGGACACCCGGTTCACCCGCTTGCGGGAAAGCTTGGAGATGTGGCAGAGCCCCTCCTTGCCGGGGAGAATCTCCACGAAGCAGCCGAACTCCATGATGCGCTTTACCGTGCCGTTGTAGATGGTGCCGGGCTCCGGGTCGTCCACGATGGCCCTGACCGCGGCCTTGGCGTCGTCCGTGGCCTTGGCGGTCTTGCCGTAAATCGTGACCGTGCCGTCGTCCTCGGTGTTAATCGTGACGTCGTACATGGCGGAGATGCCCTTGACGACCTTGCCGCCGGGCCCGATGAGGGCGCCGATCTTGTCGACGTCGATCTTGAGGCTGTCTATCTTGGGGGCGTATTCGCTGATGTGGGGGGCGGGCCTGGAAATCGTCTGATTCATGATGCCCAGGATGTGGAGCCTGCCCCGCTTTGCCTGGTCCAGGGCCTTCTTCATGATCTCCGTGGTGACCCCGGCGATCTTGATGTCCATCTGGAAGCCCGTGATGCCCTCGGCGGTGCCCGCCACCTTGAAGTCCATGTCCCCCAGGTGGTCTTCCTCCCCCAGGATGTCCGAGAGAATCGCGTATTTGGAATAGGACTCCCCCTCGGTGATGAGGCCCATGGCGATTCCCGCCACGGGCTTTTTGAGGGGGACCCCGGCGGCGAGCATACAGAGGGTGCCCCCGCAGATGGACGCCATCGAGGACGACCCGTTGGACTCGAGGATTTCCGACACGACCCGGACCGTGTAGGGGAAGGAATCCTTATCCGGCACCATGGGCGCCAGGGACCGCCGGGCAAGGTTCCCGTGGCCGATCTCCCGCCTGCCCGTGCCCATGCGCCCGACCTCGCCCACCGAATAGGGGGGGAAGTTGTAGTGCAGGATGAAGTGTTCCCGCCTGTCCCCGTCGATGTCGTCGTAGACCTGCTCGTCCAGCATGGTGCCCAGGGTGCAGACCGCCAGGGACTGGGTCTCCCCCCTGGTGAACAGGGCGGACCCGTGGGGCCTGGGGAGCACGTTTATCTCGCAGGTGATGGGCCGGATTTCCTCCGTGCCCCGGCCGTCAACACGGCGGCCCTTTTCCAGGATGCTCTTGCGGAGGATGTCGTACTGCATGTCCTCGAAGAGCGCCCCGAAGAGCTTCTTTTGGGTTTCGTCCTCCAACTGGGCCGCGTATTTTGCCGCGAAATCGGCCTTGACCTGGGCGATCGCCCCGTGGCGCTCCTGCTTGGTGGCCATAAAACAGGCCTTCTCCAGCAGGGGGACCGCTTCGGCGAGGATGGCGTCCCTGTTTTGCAGCTCCGCCTGGGCAGGAGCGAGGGGGAGCTTTTCCTTGCCCGCCAGGGCCCGCAGGTCCTCCTGGAGCTTGCAGAGCCCGGCGATGACCTCCTGGGCCTTTTCCAGGGCCCCGAGCATCACCTCCTCGGACACTTCCTCGGCCCCCCCCTCCACCATGGTGAAGCCGTTCTTTGTTCCGGCGACCACGATTTCCATGGCCCCGTCGGCGATCTGCTTATACGTGGGGTTGATCACGTATTCTCCCTTGTAGTACCCCACCCGGACCCCCGCGATGGGCCCCCCGAAGGGGATGTCCGAGATGTGCACCGCCGCGGAACTGGCCACGATGGCCAGCATGTCCGGCGGGTTGATCTGGTCCGAGGAGAGGCAGGTGGGAATCACCTGGATTTCCCTTCCGAAGGCCGGATCGAAGAGGGGACGCATGGGCCGGTCGATGATCCGGGACACGAGAATCTCCTTGTCCTTCGGGCGGCCCTCCCGCTTGATGAACCCCCCGGGAATCTTCCCGGCGGCGTAGTATTTTTCGTTGTAATCCACCGTGAGGGGCACGTAGTCCAGACCCTCCACGGGATCTTCCGATGCGCAGACCGTGGCGATCACGGCTGAGCCCGCGTACTGGGCGAAGACCGCCCCGGACGCCTGTTTTGCGAGGCGGCCTGTTTCCAGAATCAGGTCGTCCGCGCCGATTTTATAGGTAACTCTGTGAACCATTATAAACTCCAGTTGTGTGGGACTACTTGCGGAGGCCCAGTTCTTTTATTAGCCCCCGGTATCCTTCCAGGTCGCGGCGCTGCAAGTATTTTAGCAGCCGTCTCCGCTGGCCGACCAGTTTGATGAGTCCCCGGGAGGCGCTCGCGTCTTTTTTAAACCGCTTGCAATGTTCCGTCAGCTCCTTGATGCGCTGGGTCAACAGGGCCACCTGGACCTTCGTGTTCCCGGTGTCCTTTTCGTTTGCCCCAAACCTGCTGATTTCAGCAGCAACCGCTTCTTTTGAAAGTGCCATCATTTCTCCTTGTATGCCTTAAAAATAATCTCCGATATACATTCCGGCTTTCCTCCGGTATCGTACAACACCAAGCCCCCCCCCGAAACCTCCAGCCGCCCCCGGCTTTGGGCTGCGCCGGAGCGGGCCGTGACGCCGTAGACGCCGTCCTTGGGCAGGGCCTGAAGGACCTCCCCGCCCATCAACGCTCCGCCCTTACCGGCCCTCGTCCACGCCCAGCCCCTGCAATCCAGGGCGTAGGGCCTTCCGAGCATGTCCTCCACGGCGGCGAAGTCCCCCGCTCCCACGGCGTCCCTGATGCGGGACGAACTTATCCGCTCCCCCCGGTAGATGACGCTCTCCTCCACCTCCAGGGTGAAGTCCAGGCCCGCGGAGAGGCGGGAAATTTCTTCTATGCCGCAGGCCCCGTGGTGGCCGCAGCGGAAATCGTCCCCTTCCGCAAGGAATTTCATGCCCCAGCGGTCCGCAAGGGTCCCCAGAAAAGCACGTCCTTCCATTTTACCAAAATTACCGGAAAAGTCAATCACTATCGCAAAATCAAGGCCCTGTTCTTTAAAAAAATCGAGCCGCTGCCCCATGGTGGAGACCGGGGCCTTCACGGTTCCGGAGGACTTGAGGAGCCCCGCAAAGGTGACCGCCCCGCGGCACAGGGGCTGCCTGAGGACGGCGTTGATGAGCTTGCGGTGCCCCCGGTGGGGCCCGTCGAAGACTCCCACGGTGAGGGCGGTTTTTTGCCCCCCCAGGGGCCGCCCCGAAGCGCCCTCATCCCAGGAATAGACCCGGAAATCACCCATCCGGCCCTCCCCGGGCGACAAACCCGTAGGAAAACCGCCCCTCCCGCCTCTCCGCGACCCCAACGAAAGCGCCCCCGGTGAACACGGCATAGTTCGCGTCATCCGTGACGGCGGAGTTTTTGCCGGGCAAAAACTCCGCATCTACGTGGCGCGGCATCCGTGCCGCGCAAACGCCGTCCGTGACGGCGGACTGGAACCACTCCGGCGCGATGGGTCTGCCCGTAAAGAAGTCCCCCCGGTGTTCTCTCTTGAGCGAGAGGGCGCCGAGGCCGGCTTTTTCGGCCATTGCCGGGCCGAACTCCAGGGGTTCCCCACGGGCGTCCTCCACGGAGAAGCCCCCCACCCGGGTGCGCCGCAGGGCCGAAAGGTGGGCCCGGCTGCCGCATTCCCGGGCGATGTCCCGGGCAAGGGCGCGGATGTAGGTGCCCGAAGAGCAGGTGACGGTAATGACCGCGGATTCCAGTGTTTTTTGCCCCGCCTCCGTGTCGTCCCCGGTCACCCCGTCCAGGCGAAGGCCGTATACCGTGATTGGGCGCGGGGGAAGATTCACCTCCCGGCCCTTCCGGGCAAGGTCGCTGGCCCGCCTGCCGCCCACCTTCAGGGCCGAATACTGGGGAGGCTCCTGCATGAGGGGGCCCGTGAACCTGGGGAGGGCCTGCCTGAGGGCCTCCTCCGTGGGGAGGGGCGCCCGGGCGGTCACGTCCCCCAGGGGATCCAGGGTGTCCGTCTCGGCCCCGAAGGCGATTGTTGCGGTGTAGGCCTTGTCCAGGTTGAGGATGTACGGGGCAAGGCGGGTGAGGTTCCCCGTGAGGACCACCAGGAGGCCCGAGGCAAAGCTGTCCAGGGTGCCCGTGTGGCCGATTTTTCGCACCCCCAGGGACCCCTTGAGGGCCGATAGGGCGGCGAAACTCGTGACGCCCGTCTGTTTGTCAAGGAGCACGATCATTGCTCCCCTTCCCGGGCCGGAGCGGAGTTGACGAGGCTGTCGAGCTTTTTGACCATCTCGAACCCCTCCTTTATGCTCCTGTCCGGGATAAAGGTGAGCCGGGGAAACTGGCAGAGCCGCAGTTTTTTGCTGAGCACCGTCTGGATGAACCCGGCGGCGCTCTGCAAGCCCTCGACCCCCCGGTTCAGCCTGGATTCGTTTTCGAAGCTCGACACCCACACCTTGGCGTAGGACAGGTCGCTGGACACTTCCACCCGGTTGACCGAGAGGAAGGCCGACACCCGGCGGTCCTTGATGACCCCGGAGAGAATCATGGCGGAGATTTCGTCCCTGAGACCCGATGCGAGCCGCTCCATCCGGAAACTCCC
Source organism: Spirochaetaceae bacterium (assembly GCA_031272345.1). GTDB lineage: Bacteria > Spirochaetota > Spirochaetia > Treponematales > Treponemataceae > JAISTZ01. Next base: position 23,596 of record JAISTZ010000060.1, read on the forward strand.
CATCAGGGCTTTTCCTCCGGTTTCGCGTCGGCGGAATCCGAGAGCTTCCGGGCCACCTCCACGTACTCGAAGACCTCGAACTGGTCCCCCTCCCGGATGTCCTGCCAGCCGTCGATGCCGATGCCGCATTCAAACCCGGCGGCCACGTCCTTGACGTCGTCCTTGAGGTGCCGCAGGGAGCTTATCTTTCCGGTGAAAATCACGATGTCGTCCCGGATGATGTGCACACTGGCCGAGCGCTTCACCACGCCGTCCTTGACCACGGAACCGGCCACAAGGCCCGCCTTGGGCACCTTGAAGACCTGCCGCACGTCCACCGTGCCGATCACCTCTTCCCTGACATTGGGCTTCAGCATACCCTCCATGGCCGCGGTGATTTCCTCAACCGCCTTGTAAATCACGTTGTACCGGCGGATTTCCACCCCCTCCTGTTCGGCCAGGGACTTGGCCTTGCCAGAGGGGCGCACGTTGAATCCGATGATAATCGCGCTGGTGTCCGACGCGGCCAGCATGACGTCGCTCTCGTTGATGGCCCCGGCGGAGGAGTGAATCACCACCAGGCGGATGTCCTTGGTGGAGAGCTTCTCCAGGGAGGACTTGAGGGCCTCCGCGGACCCCTGCACGTCCGCCTTGATGATCACCTTGAGTTCCAGGAGTTCCCCCTCGTCGATCGTCTCGTAGAGGTTGTCCAGGGTGACCTTCCGCACGTTCCTGGAGCTCTCGAACCGCTTGAGTTCCTGGCGCTTGGCGGAGATCGCCCGGGCGGTTTTTTCGGAATCCGTCACGTGGAAGGGGTCCCCGGCGTTGGGGGCGGAGTCCATGCCGAGAATTTCCACGGGCATACTCGGGGTAGCTTCCTCCACCCTGGCCCCCAGGTCGTTGAAGACGGCCCGGATTTTTCCCGCGTAGACCCCGGCCACAAAGGGATCCCCCGTTTTGAGGGTGCCCCGTTCAATCAGCACCGTGGACACGACCCCCCGGCCGTGGTCGACCTTTGAATCGAGGATCTTCCCCTCGGCCCGGCAGTTCCACACGGCCTTGAGCTCCAGGATTTCCGCCTGGAGGAGAATCGCGTCCAGGAGGCCGTCCAGGCCCTCCTTTTTGAGGGCGCTTATGAGCACGTATTGGGTCTGGCCGCCCCAGTCTTCCGGGATGAGCCCGAGCTCCGAGAGCTGGGTCTTTACCCGGTCCGGGTTGGCCTCGGCCTTGTCGATCTTGTTTATCGCCACGATGATGGGGACCCCCGCGGCCTTGGCGTGGTCGATCGCCTCCACGGTCTGGGGCATCACCCCGTCATCCGCCGCGACCACCAGCACCACGATGTCCGTGATTGCCGCCCCCCGGCTCCGCATCATGGTGAAGGCCTCGTGGCCGGGGGTGTCCAGGAAGGTGATTCTGCCCTTGGGGGTGTCCACCACGTAGGCCCCGATCTTCTGGGTGATTCCCCCGGCCTCGCTTTCCGCCACGTGGGTGCTGCGGATTGCGTCCAGGGTCTTGGTCTTGCCGTGGTCGACGTGGCCCATGATCGTGACAACCGGGGGCCTGGGCGCGGCAACCTCCCCCTCGGCCTTGTCCTGCTCGATCACGGTTTCGTCGTAGAGGCTCACGATGTGGACGTCGCAGTTGTATTCCGCCGCCAGGAGGGTCGCCGTGTCCGCGTCTATGGGCTGGTTTATGGTGATCATCATGCCCATGCTCATGAGCTTGCCGATCAGCTCGCTGGCCTTGATGTTCATCTTTTTGGCCAGGTCCGACACGGTGATGGATTCCATCATTTCTATGCTCGCCGGGATGGCGCTCGTCCTGGAGGACTGCTTTTTCTTGAGGTTGTAGAGTTTGTCCTCGTTGAAGTCCTCCTCCCGGTCCTTGCGGGTGTAGACCGCCTTCCGGGCCTTGAAGACCTTCTTGTTCCCGGTCTTCTTGCCCTCCTCAGGGGGCGGCGCGGAAGGGGCGAACCCCGGTTTGGGGGGGAAGCCCGGTTTTGCCCCGCCGAAGCCCGGCCGTCCGGGTCCCGCGCCCTGCCTGGCCGGGAATCCCGTTCCCGGTGGGGCCTTCCCCTGGCCTCCTCCCCTGGGCTGCCATGCCCCCTGGGGTCCTCCCTGCCGGGGAGCCCCGGGTTTGCCCCCGTGAGCTTTGTCCCCGAAGCGGTTCTGGTAGCCCTCCCGGGCCTGGGCGCCGGTGAAGTCCCGTCCCCTGGGCCTTCCCCCGGCCCCGCTCCTGGGCTTGCCGGAGAGATTCCCGGCCTTTACGTTGGGCCGGGCCGCGTTCACCTCGAAGGTCCGCTTGGGGGCCTCCCCCCCCTCGGCGGGGCGGCCGTCCTCGGCGCTCTGGACGGGTTTCTGGGTACGCATCTTTGCGACAGGACGTTTTTTCTCCCGGGATTCAGGGGCCTCGGGGCCGCCCTTCTCTCCCTGGGGCGCGTCCTGGGCCTGGGGCTTGGGAGTCTTCTTTACGACCACGAATTTTTTCTTCGGTTCCGGCTCCCCGGGGGAAGTTTTCTGTTTGTTCAGAATAAACTTGGGTTTGTTTTCTGCGTCTTCTGCCATGTACTCCTACTCTTCGTCCTCATATTCTTCAAAACTGATTCCGATGTGACAGTTGGGACATTCCGTCATATCGGCAGTGATTTTTGCGCCGCATTCGGGGCACTCGTATTCCTGGTCCTCGTGTTTTTCTTCCGGAGGGGGGGATTCCTCCGCCTCTTCCGGCGTCTCCTGGGCCTGGGCTTCCTCTTCCGCCTCTTCCTCGACAAACTCCACGTTCTCGTCCAGGGCCTTTTGTACGGCGGCCCTGTCCTCCTCTGTGAGCTCCCCGATGGACGCGATGGAATTGTCCTTTACGGCCTCCAGGTACCGGTCGATGTCGTCTATGCCGTGTTCCTTGAGCACGGCGGCGACCCGCTCGTCAATTCCGGGAAGCTCCGAAACCAGGGTGACCTCCTCGTAGTCCACGGCGTCGGAGAAGAGCTCCTCCGCGGCCTTCCGGGATTCCAGGGCGCTCTGGTCGATCTCTTCGTATTGCTCCTCGGTCTTTACGTCGATGCTCCAGTCCGCCAGGCGGTTCGCCAGGCGCACGTTGAGGCCCTGCTTGCCGATGGCCAGGGAGAACTGGGATTCCGGCACCACCGCGATGGCCTGCTTTTTGTCCTCGTCGACGATCACCACCCCGGTCACCTCCGCCGGGGAGAGGGCGTTCTTGATGAAGGTCCGGGGGTCCGGGTCGTATTTGAGGATGTCGATTTTTTCGCCGTAGAGCTCCCGAATCACCGCCTGAATCCGCACCCCCTTGAGGCCCACGCAGGCCCCCACGGGGTCGATGTCGTCCCGGTTGGCGTACACGGCGATCTTGGTGCGGTATCCGGCCTCCCGGACGATCTTGTGGATCTCTACCACCTTGTCGTAGACCTCGGGCACCTCCAGCTCCACGATGGACCGCACGAACTCCGGGTCGGTCCGGGAGAGCACCACCTGGAGGCCCGAGAGGGTCTTCCGGAGGTCCACGATGAGGGCCTTGATCCGGTCGTTCCTGCTGTAGGTCTCCCTGGGGGACTGGAATTTGGCGGGGAGGATGCCCTCGGCCTTGCCCAGGTCGACAAAGATGTCCCCCTTTTTGGAGGCCCGCTGGTAGTAGCCGATGATGATTTCCCCGACCTTGTCCTTGTATTCCGCGTAGAGGGAGTCCTTCTGAATCTCCGAGAAGGACTGGTGGGCGGTCTGCTTGCCCGCCTGCACCGCTGACCGGTCGAAGTCCTTGGGGTCCAGGAGGATGTCGATTTCGTCCCCCACCTCGCACTCGGGGCTCAGAGTCAGGGCCTCGTCCAGGGCCAGTTCCAGCACCGGGTCCTCCACCTTCTCCACGATGACCTTGCGGGAGTAGATCTCCACGTCCGACAGGTCGTCGCTGAATTTAACCACCGCGTTCTCGGTGGTGCCGAATTTTTTCTTGTACGCGGCCTTGAGGGTGTCCTCTATG
>JAISTZ010000146.1 GCA_031272345.1 Spirochaetaceae bacterium
GGGTTGGGTTGAAGAGCATGACTTCGTCAAAGAAGGCTTCCATCACGGGAAGGAGCCCCAGGTCCACCCCCAGGCGGCGGAGCCCCTCCCCAAGGAGACGGGCCTCCGGGGAGTCCCCCCTCACGGCCCCTCCCCGGCGTTCTGCCCCAGGTCGATCAGCATGTCCAGGGCCGCGCCGTTTCCGGCCCCCCGAATCGAGAGGATGCTGCCCGTGCGGAACGCCCTGACGGACCCCTCGCCGGAAAGCCCGCCCGTGGGCTCTCCCCCCTGGGACACCATGAGGGCCGCGTCGTAGGTCACTTCGCCGGGGCTCACCCCGCGGGGCCTGGCGAGGACGTGGAAGCCTTCGTCAATCACCCTGCCCTCCCGGATGAACCGCCGTTCCCCGGAGACGAGGAGGAGTCCCCCGCCGGGGAAAGACAGGGTGACATTCCTGCAATCCCTGAGAACGTCCGCGCCGTTGACCGCGAATCTGAGGATTCGCCCCCCGGAGCTGTCCCCTCCCGGGGGCCGGGGGGACGAGAGGATGGCCTGGAGGAGGAGGGTGACGGAATCGGGCGGCCCGGGGACGACGGGAAGCTCCTCGGGTTCGGCCCCCCCATCCGGCTGCACCGGGAGGAACTCCGGCACGGACTCCTCCTCCGGGGCCTGAAGGACGGCGGTGAGGGCCGGCATGAAGGGCGTCTTCTGGGGTGAATAAAAGCTGTTCCCCACCCCCGGCAGGACCGAGGCGGGCATCTTCACCGGGGAGCGCGCAGACAGCGCCGCCGGAAGGAGGAGGAGCCAGAGGACGAGCCTAGAGGTTCGCAAGATTTTCCTCCACGATATGGAGCCGCTTTGTAAGGGCTTCGATCGTCTTTTCAAGCCTGTTCTTCTCCCTTTCCCATTGAGTCTTCCTGTCGAGCTCCCCGGCGGGTTTTCCCGCCTGACTCCTCACCGTGTCCGGGGATTTTCCCGCCAGGAACTGGGCCTCCGCGGCCTTCCGCTTTTCCTCAGGCCCCAGGGACGCCACGTACTTCATGTTCTCCCCGCCGATGGCGGGATTCACCTGGAAGAGGGACGCCCTGGTGATGGCCCTGGCGGCGTTCCTGGGCAAGAGGAGCACCCGGTCGACGTAGTCCTCGTAGCGGATCTTCTCCTGGCGGCACAATTCCTGGGCCTTGATGAGCAGGTCCCCCAATTCACGCATAAAAACACCGTTCTGTTCCACCTGTTTCCGAATTTGTTCCGTAAGCGCCCCGAGTTCCTCCGAGACCCTGGGGTCGAGCTTGTAGTAGCCCTTCTCCTCGGCGGCCTCAAGGAGCCGGTGGAACCGGGCCCAGAAGTCCGTGGTGTGGAACCGGAGGGGGCTCAGGGCTTTGGCGTTCTCCAGGCCCCCCATGCGCTCGGCGAGTTTTTCGTGCTCCAGGTGATGGGCGTACTCGTGGATCGCCGTGTAGACCAGTTGCCCATCGGACGAAAAATTCTTGTTGTGAAGGAGAATCTCAAGGGTGTCGGGCTTGTAGAGGCCGTTCACCCGTTTGCTGGCCTTTCCGGTAAAAATGACGCTGAAATCCAGGGACGTATTTTCTAAGTCCAGGAGCATGGCCTTGACGCTGTCCTGATTCATGGGGCCTCCGTTTTGAGGGAATCTTTTAAGTGAAATTATGAGGGATTCCCGTTATTTAAACTTCGGCGTTTTTGGGGGCGGTCATTATCGAAAGAATCAGCGCGGCAGCGGCGGTGCAGGCGGTTTCCGTGCGGAGGACCCGCTCCCCCAGGCCGCAGAGGCGGAATCCCGCCCCAAGGAGGAGCTCCCGCTCCCGGTCCGTCCAGCCCCGCTCGCTCCCGACGGCGGCCCACACGGGGGGGCGCGGCCCTTCGGACGCCAGGACCTCCGCCAGGGGCGCCGTGGCGAACCGGGGGGACCGGCTGGGCACGTCCAGGGCGAATCTGCCGCCGGTTGCCGGGCCGGCCGCTTCCAGGGCGGCTTCCAGGGACTCGTGCCGGAAGAGGCGGGGCACGTGGACGCTCCTGGCCTGGGCGCTCCCCTCCCGGAGCAGGGCCTCAGCCCGGCCGCGCTCGAAGAGGGTCGAGTCCCGGTAGGATTTTTCCCCCAGGTCCGTACCCGCCAGGTGAATCTCCTGCACCCCCAGCCCGGCCATGTCCCGGAAGAGGCGGCGCAGTTGAATCGGCCGGGGGAACCCGACGAGCATGTGGAGCGGATAGAGGGGAAGCCCCTCCGTCTGCGGGGTGAATTCAAAGGTGATTGCGTCCGTGACGGCCCCTATCCGCGCGACCCCCGCCGCCCTGTTGACCACCCCGGCCTCGAAGGTGTCCCCCGCCCGTTTGCGGAGGACCGTGACGATGTGCTGGGCCCTGGGGTCGGAGAGGGGGAGGGGGACGGAAATTTCCGGTTCGTCAAAGAGGACGATGTTCATGGGGCGGCTTATGTGGCCAGGACCCGGCAGAACTTCTTCTTGCCCGCCCGCAGAATCACCTCCCCCGATGCGAAGTCCCCCTCGGTGAACCGGAAGTCCACGGTGGAAATGCGCTGTTCCGCGCCCCCCCCGCCGGTGAAGAAGGCCCCCCCCTGCTCGATGAGCCGGCGGCAGTCGCTTTTGGTGGCGCAGAGTTTTGCCTGCACGAAGAGGTCCGCCGCGGCCACGCCGGCCCCCTGGGGGGTCGCCGCCCGCAGGGCCGCCGCAGGAATCTCCGCCTGGGGCATGGACGCTTTGTCTCCCCCGCCCCCGAAGGCCGCCCTGGCGCCGGAGAGGGCCCGTTCCGCCTCGTCCTTCCCGTGAATCACCGCGGTCACCTCGTAGGCCAGGCGCTCCTTGGCCCTGTTGATGTCCCCGGAGGCGATGGAGTCAACCTCATCCACGGGCAAAAAGGTGAACAGGAGGAGGAATTTCCGCACGTCCGGGTCGGAAACGTTCCGCCAGTATTGGAAGAAGTCGTAGACCCCCGTGAGGGCGCTGTCCAGGAAGAGGGCCCCCCGCTCGGTCTTGCCCATCTTCTGGCCGTCGCTCCGGGTGATGAGGGGGAAGGTGAGGCCGAAGGCGTCCTTGCCGGTCTTGCGGCGGATAAGGTCCACCCCGGCGGTGATGTTGCCCCACTGGTCGTCCCCGCCGATTTGGAGCACACAGTTGTGCCGCTGGTGGAGCATGAGGAAGTCGTAGCTTTGCAGGAGTTGATAGTTGAATTCGATGAACGACAGGCCCGTCTCCAGGCGTTTTTTGTAGGACTCGAAGGTGAGCATCCTGTTGACCGAAAAGCACGAGCCGATGTCCCGGAGGAAGTCGATGTAGTTCAGGTCCGCCAGCCAGTTCTTGTTGTTGTCCCACCGGGCGGTTACCCCGTCAAACCCGATGAACCGGTCGAGCTGTTGCCGGATGCTTTCGGTGTTGGAATCGAGCTGCTCATAGGAGAGCATCTGGCGCATCTCGGTCTTGCCCGAGGGGTCCCCGATCCGGGCCGTGCCCCCCCCGATGAGGGCGATTGCGGTGTGCCCGGCGTCCCGCAGGTGCCTGAGGGCAAAAAAGGGCACCATGTGGCCGATGTGCAGGCTGGGCCCCGTGGGGTCGCAGCCCACATAAAAGGCGACAGGCCCCTTGTCCATCAGGCTGGAAAGGTCCTCCGGGGCCGTGCACTGCTGAAAAAATCCCCGTTCCTTGAGGGTTTCGAGCGCTTTGTTCATCGGGGCGAGTATATCACTCGGAAGCGGCGGCGTCTACCAGGCTGCTCACCTGCCTGATCGTCTCCGCGGGGGAAGCGTTTCTGGAGAAGATCTCCAGCAGGGCCGGATGCCGCTCGAAGATTTCCCCGAGTTTTTCCAATTGCTCCATGGCGGCGGCGTTTTTTACGGCGATTTGGGCGTCCTGGGGGGCCCTGCGGGCCATGGCGGCGTCCACTTCCGCCCGGTAGGCCCCGTAGGATTCCCGCGCCATGGTGTACAGGGCGATGTCGGGAATCCGGGCGCTTTCTACTCCAAGGGCGAGCACTTCCACCTCCTGGAGGGTCGGCTCAGCGGAGAGGGACGCCAGAAGGGTGTGGTCGAGCTTTTTTTGGGCCAGGAGCGCGTCCAGGGCGATGTGGGCGGCTTCCTTGCTTTTCTGGTCCAGGAACGCGGTGAGCGCCTCCTGGGTGGTGACGCCCATGCGGTCGCAGAGGGACGGCAGCGATTCGGGCCTGACGTTCAGGGTGACGTGCAGGGACACGGAGTAGGAAAAATCCGGCTTCTGCTCCAGGACGGAGCTGTATACCTTTGCCGAGGGCAGTTCCCCGGAGAGGGTCTGCACGGCGGTGTAGGGTTGGGCGTCGAAAAGGAGGATCTCCGTGTTTGTGGGGATGAGCCGCTCGGCGCTCCAGGCGAAGACCCCCCGCCTGAGGGTCTGGGGATACACGCCGGACGTCTTGGTGAGCATGACTCCGTATTTGCCGATCGGCACGGTGAACTGAATCCACCCGAAATAGAACACGCACCCCCCGCACAGGGCCAGGAACACAAGAAAGGCCAGGAATTTTTTCATGGAACTAGTGTATACTACAATCGGAAGGATTGCAACACCATGAATGAACCGCCCAGGGGGTTGTTTTTTATACTCCACAGGCTCGTCCTGTTCCTCACCCTTTTTCAGATAGCCCTGTTCGCCCTCTTCGCCGCGGGCAGCCTCAACCGCTGCCAGGACAGGACCCTCATCTTCATCCTCCACGGGGGGACCCTCTGCGCCTGGATTCTCCTGGCCGTTCTTGTCCCCTACCTCTGCCTGACGGTCCTCCTGGGGGCCCTCACCAGGCGGCCGGCCTACCTGCTGCACCTGCTCCTCTGGGCCCTTTCCCTGGCAATCGCCCTGGGGCTGGGGTTCTTCTCCCGGAGTCTGCCCCTGTGGAGCGCCGTGTAGACGAACCCCGCGAAGGCTCCCAGGGCTTTGTTGGCCCGTTCAGCATGGAAGAGGAACCTCACCGGCCAGGACGAGGATTTTTGCTATAAGACCGGGACTAAACCAGGTGTTGTTGCCCTGCAATTCTTTAATCAATGGGGCTATTTCAGAAATAAAACCTTTCTCTTTTGCCCTAAGCAGAATCCCCAGGGTTCCGGTAACCGGAATGTCCATAAGCTGCGCATAACGGCGCGCACATTTTTCGTCTATGAGAATTAAATCCGCCCCAAGTTCCTGGGCCAGCATGAGCGCCTCTGCTTCCCCGTCATCTAAATCATACAAAAAAACCCTGGCAGCCGTCGAATGAAGGCGCTCAATGCTCACCCAATCCAATGCGGTTAAATCCGTGTAAAAGCTGTCTTTTCCCGCCTCGATTTCCTGATACACCGCATAAGGAATAAAAATATTGCCGTACAAGAGGCGCAGCAGGTCCAGCTTTCCGATTTTCAGCAAGGAAATAAGCGGAGTGGTATTGGAAACAACCTTACGCATTGGCAAAATCAGACTCAAGTTCCTCCGCTCCGGCCAGCATCGACACGCCATACCCGGCGAGCATGTCCAGAAACGTGATACGGGAAATTCCCAAAGTCCGCGCCGCCATGCCGGAGGATATTCTGCCTAATTCATACAGCTTTATCAGCGACAGGAGTTTGATTTCCTGCTCAAACTCTGAGTTTTGCATTCGCAACGAAAAAGCCAGCGTTTCCGGATAAGAAATTGCGATTTGCCGTTCCATGGTGTTGCCTCCGTTGCCTCCACCCTATCATATTCCGCTGCGAAATTCAACCATGCCGCGAACCCCGTACCGCCCCGCGGCGGCTCTGCGTCCAGGGGGCGCTCCGCGGGCGGCCCGGAATCGCCCTCCATAATTTCTGAAAAATTCGTCCAAAAGGGCTTGACGCGGTGTGAAAATATCGTATAAACTGAATTTCACATTTTTAAGGGGAAGGCTATGTACGCACTCATCGAGTATAAAGGAAAGCAGTATAAGGCGGAAAAGGGCGCGGTTTTAACCGTGGACAAGGTGAACGAGGCCGCAGGGGCAAAGCTCAACATCGAAACGGTGCTCCTGGTCAGCAACGAGGGGGCCGCGTCCGTGGGAACCCCCTATGTGCCGGGCGCGCGGGTAGAGGCGGTGGTGGAGAAAACCTTCCGGGACCGCAAGGTTCTGGTGCTCAAATACAAGAGCAAGAAGGACTACCGCAGGCTCATCGGGCACAGGCAGAGTTACACCAACATCCGGGTAGAAGACATCGTCGTCGCGTAAATGACGGAGGTGGCGCTTTCCCGCACGGAACAGGGCTTCACCTGCCGGGCCGAGGGCCACGCGGGGTTCGCCCCGGCTGGAAGTGATATTGTGTGCGCCGCGGTCACGGTCCTCCTGCGGACGGCCGCGGAGATGCTCGAAGCAACCCCCGGCGTCGCGGTGCGGCCCCTGGCGGTGCAAGCGGGGGCTCTCTCGTTCCAGGTTGAACGGAGGGAGCGGGGGGAGTCAGGCAGGGCGCGGGATGACGGGCCGGATGCGCTTGGGGCGCGGCTGTGGGCCGTTGGGGACTTCATCAAAACCGGCATGGAATCCCTTCAAAGAGAATTCCCCGGACATATTTCGTTCCGGGAAGAACCGGGGCGCTCCGGCGTTTCCGGGGCATAAGGAGTAAGTTATGGGACGTAAAAAAGGCGGCAGCGGCGCAAAAAACGGGCGGGATTCCAACCCCAAGAGGCTCGGGGTAAAAGTATACGGCGGTCAAACCGTAAGCGCGGGGTCGATCCTGGTGCGCCAGCGGGGCACAAGGATTCATCCCGGCGCTAACGTCAAGCGGGGCAGGGACGACACGCTCTTTGCCACCAGCCCCGGCACGGTGGTGTATCACGACCGCATGGGAAGGAAGTACGCTTCAGTAACCCTGCCGTGATTCGTTTTGCAGATGAGGCCTTCATAGAGGTGCGCTCCGGAAAGGGCGGCAACGGCTGCATCTCCTTCAGGCGGGAAAAATACGTGCCCAAGGGCGGTCCCGCGGGGGGGGACGGCGGCAGGGGCGGGGACGTTGTGTTCTTTCTCAAGCGCAACCTGCGCACCCTCTCCCACCTGCGCTACAAGCGGGTGTTCAAGGCCCAAAACGGGGGTGACGGCGAGGGCGGCTCCAGGCACGGCAGGGACGGGGATGACATACTCATCCCCCTGCCGCCGGGGTCAACCCTCAAGGACCCTTCCACGGGGGAAATCCTTTGCGACTTCGGCCCCAACGAATCCGGGGACGCGCGGTTCGTGTTTTTAAAGGGCGGAAACGGCGGCTGGGGGAACGTCCACTTTAAATCATCCACCAATCAGGCCCCGAGGAGGGCGAACCAGGGTCTGCCCGGAGAAACCAGGCGGCTCCTGGTGGAACTGAGCATCATGGCGGACGTGGGCCTGGTGGGATTCCCAAACGCGGGAAAGTCCTCCCTCCTGGACTACTTCACCAACGCCCGCCCCGCGATCGCCCCCTACCCCTTCACCACAAAGATCCCAAACCTGGGGGTGCTCAGGCTTGCCGGGGACGGCCCCGGCGAACCCGATGACATCATCCTGGCGGACATCCCGGGGATCATCGAGGGGGCCTCCGAAGGGGCGGGACTCGGCACGGCCTTCCTCAAGCACATCTCCCGCTGCCGGGCCCTCCTCCTCCTGATCGACTGCGGGGATGATTCCTGTTTTGGGGCCTACGGCACCCTCCTGGACGAAATCTCCAGGTACGACGCCCGCATCGCCGCCGAGGGGGGGGAGTCCCGGCTGGGGGAGAAAAAACGCCTGGTCCTCTGCAACAAGCTCGACCTCGAAGGGGCCGAAGAGCGGGCGCAAAAGGTCGCGGCCCTGGTAAGGGAGCGGAATCCCGGGGAGGAGGTCTTCAACATATCCATCCACCGGCAGAGGGGGCTCCGGGCCGTGCAGGCCGCGGTCGCGGGCCTGGTTGCGCCCAGGGAGGCGGTCCAGGGGGACAAGACCGGAGATTTTCTGCGCACCCGCTCCGTGTCGGACTACCGGGAGGAGCAGTTTCCCGGAGTCCCCCCCCAGGACCAGGGGGACGGACTGTGAAGCTCGCGGTTCTGGGGGGCAGCTTCAACCCGCCCCACATCGGGCACCTGGCCCTGGCGGACGAAGCGGTCCTGTCCCTGGGGTACGACAGGGTGCTCTTTGTGCCCGCCAGGGTGCGGCCCTTAAAGGACATCAGCCCCGGAGCGGACGACAAAGACAGAATCGCCATGACCGCCCTGGCGATCGAGTCGAACAGGGCCTTCGGCCTGGAGACCTGCGAGATGGAACGGGAGGGCCCCTCCTTCACCTGGGACACCCTCCTCTTCCTTGCCCAAAAATACCCCCTGGAGGGAAAAATCGGCTTCATCCTGGGGGACGACCTCATCGAGAGCTTCCCCCGGTGGCGGAACTACCGGGACATCCCCCGGGCGGCAGACCTCATCCTGGCCCGGCGGACCGCGGAGCCCGTGGAGGTCCCCTTTCCCCACATCCCCCTGGGGAATCCCCTCGTGCCGATCTCCTCGTCGGACATCCGGGAGCGGATCCGCGCGGGAAGGGCCTGGCGGTACCTTGCGGGAGAACGGGTTTCGGAGTATATTATCAGGGAAAAGCTGTATGGATACGGAGCTATTTAAAGCCCTCAAGGGGCGGGCGGAACGGTCGGTGAACAGGAGCCGGTTCGAGCACTCCCTCAGGGTGACGGAAACCGCCAGGGAGCTGTGCAGGCGGTACCAGGCGGATGAACACAGGGCGGCCCTGGCGGGGATTTCCCACGACATGTGCAAGGAGCTCCCCCCGGAGGCCCTCCTCGCCCTGGCGTCCCGGGACGGCGGGGCGATCACGGAGATCGAGCTGCATAAGCCCAGGCTCCTCCACGGCAGGGCCGCCGCGGTCACCCTCAGGGAGGAGTACGCCCTCACGGACCCGGAGATCCTCGAAGCGGTCAGCCGCCACACCTTCGGCGCGCCCCGCATGGGGACGATCGCCAGGATCATCTACATCGCCGACAAGATCGAGCCCGCCAGGGAGCAGGTCACCCCGGAGTACCTGGCGCGGCTGGCGCCCCTTTCACTGGATGAATTGCTGTTTTACATTGCGGACGAGAATATTTCGTACCTGGAAAAAAAAGGAGAACAGGTGGCCCCTGTTTCGTATGCCCTGAGGGAATCCCTCAAAAAAGAGCTTGCCCATGAAAAAACACGGCTTTAAATCCCCCCTGGACAGGAGCGTCCTCTTCCTCATCGTCATTCTGGCTGTGCTGGCGATCACCTGCGTGTTCCTGGTACAATCCCTCAAGCGTGACATCGTCTCCGACGCCATAGAAAACGACGCCCTCATCAAGATTCTCTTCGTGTTTGAAGACCAGGGCAAGGCCCTGTTCACGGACGTGTTCTTCTACTACCCGCCCCTCAAGCGGGGGGCCGTGTTCTCCATACCGGGGAATACGGGGGCGATCTACCAGAGCCTGGGCCAGGTTGACCGGATCGACTCGGTCTACAATTCCCTGGGGATAGAAGCCTACCGCAGGGAGGTGGAGACCCTCCTTGACCAGACGATTCCCTTCTCGGTCACGATTACCCTGGACAACCTGTGCGTCCTGGCGGACCTGTTCGGCGGGCTCCGGGCCTTTGTGCCCAACCCGGTGGATTCCGAGGGCCCCAACGGGGAGCGGTGGCTCCTGCCTTCCGGGGCGGTCACCCTGGACGGGGGCAAACTCCGCACGTACATCACCTACTCCCTCCCCGAGGAAACCGGGGAGGAAAAGCAGGAGCGGGAGCAGAGCGTCATGGTGTCCCTCCTTTCCGCCTTCAACGAGCACTCGTCCTTCTTCACCAACCGGCGGACCCTCAGGGTGATCAGCCCCCTCTTCTCGTCCAACGTCGACCGGGAGGACCTGGCCGACGTGCTGGCGGAGATCTCCCAGGTAAGCACCGACAGGATGGTCCCCCAGACCGTCATCGGCAATGTACGGCTCACCTCGGACGGCAAGTCCCTCCTCTTCCCCCACTCGGACGGCCAGTTGATAAAGGACGTGCTCAAGCAGACCACCGGGGCCCTGGTGTCCCTGGAGGAGACCAACTTCAGCCGGATCTACGTGCTGGAAATTCAAAACGGCACCACCGTGCAGGGCCTGGCGCGGAACACGGGCATCCTGCTCCAGAGCATCGGCTACGAAATTTTCGCCGCCGTGAACGCCCCGTCCAGCGACGTGGCCCGCACCGTGATAATCAACCACATCGGCGACCAAAGCGCCGCAAAGCAACTGGGCGATTTCATCCACTGCACCAACATCGTCGTGCCGGTGATCCCGGAGGCGGAGGAAGAAACCAGAGCTTCCCAGGTTGACTTTACGTTGATTCTGGGGAAGGATTTCGACGGCAGATATGTACGCTAAGGAAACACCCATGAAAACCCTTCAAGACATCGCCCTGGAACTGGCGGCCCTCCTGGAAGACGGCAAGGGCAGGGACGTGACCGTGCTGGACGTGTCGGAGATAAGCAGTTGGACCTCCTGCTTCGTCATCGCCACCAGCGCCAGCAGCACCCACTGGAAGAGCCTCTACAAGCTCGTCAAGGACTACTGCGGGGCCTCCGGCGGGGCCGTGGAAATCTACGCGCCCCAGAAAAAAATCCCCGACGGGGACGACTGGGTCCTCATCGACCTGGGGGGAATCGTGGTGCACCTGATGTCCGCCGAAGCCAGGGGCTTCTACGACCTGGAAAAACTCTGGTATAACGGAAAAAAACTCAAATAAGAAGGGCCGCAAAAAATCCGGCCGCGTCCCTTTTAGCAGATCGACTGGAGCACGTCCAGGGTGCGCCGGGCTGTCTTTTCCCAGGTGAACCGCCTTGTCCATTCCAGCCCCCCCGACACCAGGGTCTTCCGCAGTTCCCCGTCGGACACGATCTTCTCCAGCCCCAGGGCGATGTCCACGGCGTCACCGCTGGTAAAAAAGAGCGCGTGGTTCCCGGCGATTTCCGGCAGCACCCCGCCCCTGGAGCACACGCAGGGGATTCCCACGGCCATGGCCTCGATCACCGGCAGGGCTGACCCCTCCCCGGAGGCGGGGAACACGAAGGCGTCCGCCCCGGCGTACAACTGGGGGAGCCCCTCGTGGGGAAAATATCCCGTGAGCAGAATGTCCGACGTGAAGGGGGACTTCTGGGCGGCGGCCCTGGCGGCGGGGAGCCCCGGACCATCGCTTCCCGCAAGGACGAGCCTGTGGGGGAGCCCGGTGTTCAACTTGAACAGGTTGAAGGCCTGGATGAGTTCCACGTGTTTTTTCTCCGGCCCGCTCAGGCTGGTCACGTAGACGAAGTACGGCCGCTTTACCGCGAAGGGTTTTGTGTCGATCGGGGCGTCCTCCGGGCCGGACCGGGGGCAAAAAAGCGCGTGGTCGATCCCGTTGTGGACCACCTCGATCTTTGCCCCGTCGATGCCCAGACCCATGAGGTCCTTGCGCACGAACTGGCTGGGGGCAATCACCCTGGCAACCCGCTTGAGCCCGGCGAGGACCCTGGTGTTGGAAAACCAGTTGCTGCGGGTTTTGAGCCTGAGGGACAGGTGCTCGTGCACCACCGCCGCCGCGGGGAAGGAATAGGCCCGCTGGAGCAGTTGGGGCCCCGCGGGGAAGAGCACACAGTCGTAGCGTTTCTTTTTTATGAACCCCTGGGCTTGAAAAAGGTGCCACAGGCGCTCAAAGGCGGGGTTGTCCGGGGCGGAGATGCCCGCGTAGCCGATGTTCTTGTCCCGGTTGTAGGTGTACCGGTCCATCTCGGAACCGAAAAGCTCAAACTGAAACGTCCCGTCATCGGGGAGGTGCGCGCACAGGGACACCAGATACGTTCCGATGCCTGAACGCCCGTGTCCGCACCCAAACGTATCGATTCCGACTTTCATGGAGTCATTCTAGCACAAGAGGCGGTTTTCTGCTATGGTTTTTGTATGAAAACATTTGCGGACCTGGGTATTTCCGGGGTTTTCGCCCCGGCCCTGGACGCCCTGGGCATCGAGGCCCCGACCCCCGTGCAGGAACGGGTGATTCCGGAGGTCCTCGCGGGCAGGAACGTCCTCTTCGAGGCGGAGACCGGCTCGGGCAAGACCTACGCCTACGCCCTCCCCCTGCTGCAAATGTTCCTCCCCGGCATGGAAGCCCCGGGAAAGTCCCCGGTGATCTGCATCGCCTGTCCCACCCAGGAGCTTTCCTCCCAGCAAAAGCGGGCCCTCGAGGCCCTGGGGGTCAAAAATATGCCCCTCCTCATCGGCGGGGTGTCCATCAAACGGCAGTGCGAAGCTCTCCAGAAGGGCCCCCCCGTCGTCCTGGGCACCCCGGCCAGGCTCTGCGAGTTGATTTTCCTCAAAAAGCTGCGCCTCCGGGAGCTCAAGGCCCTGGTGTTGGACGAGGCGGACAGGCTTTTTTCAAAGGAGCTGGAGGAATGGACAGGCCGCCTCCTCGGCCTCGCGCCCCAGGGCACACAGCTCCTGGGGGAGTCCGCCACGATCGACGGGCGCACCGAGGGAAAATTCGCCGAATTCGCCCGTGATTGGGTCCCTGTCCGAATCGATTCCCAGGATGTGCTCAGGAAAAATATCGAACACCAGGCCCTCTTCGCTGAGGACCGGGACAAGGTGGCCGCCCTGCGGAGCTATCTGCTGGCGGAAAAGCCCCCCAGGGCGCTGATTTTCTGCGCCCGCCTGGCGGAGGTTGAAAAAATCACCCTGGCCCTTCAGGCCAAAAAAATCGACTGCCTGGGCATCCACGCCAGGGCGGAACAACAGACCCGCAAAAACGCCGTGGACCGGTTCCGGTCGGGAAAAACGCCCCTCCTCGTCACCAGCGACCTGACCGCCCGGGGCATGGACATCCCCGGAATCACCCACATCATCCAGATGGACCTGCCCGAGGGAACCGCCTTCATCCACCGGGCGGGCCGCACCGCCAGGGCGGGCAGGCGGGGAATCAACATGGTAATCGGAAACGAGTGGGAGCTGCGCCGGTACGCGGCCCTGGAGAAAAAACTCGGCATCACCGTGTACCCCAAGGCCCTCTACAAGGGCGCGGTGATCCCCGCCTAGGCCGACGCCAGGATGCCCTCTATTTCTTTGGTGACGGCGTTGCAGAGGGTGTCCGCGCTGTGCTTTGCGGCTCCCAGATCGCCATCGGCAACGGGAACATGGCAGGAGATGTAGAACTTTATCTTGGGTTCCGTGCCTGAAGGCCGGGCGCTCACCACCGTATCCCCCTCCAGGAAGAACTGGAGCACGTTGCTTTTGGGCAGACCGATGGGTTCCCTGCGCCCGGGGGACGCGGGGTCGTAGGCGGCGCCCTCTTCCACGTCCCGGATGCGGAGGACCCGCTTGCCCCCCAGGGACGTGAGCCCCTCCCTCCGAAGGCGGGACATGATGCCCCGCATGGTCTCCGCTCCGGCCTCGCCGGGGAAGCTCCTGGAAATCGCCCGATCTTCGTAGTAGCCGAAGCGTTTGTAGAGCTCCTCGATGCGCTCCAGGAGGCTCTTCCCCACGGACCGCCAGTAGAGGGTCATCTCGGCGCATAACGCCGCCGCGGAAACCCCGTCCTTGTCCCGGATGCTGTCCTCCACGGTGTAGCCGTAGCTCTCCTCAAACCCGAAGATGTACCGGCGGCTGCCCGTGCGGTTGAATTCCTCCATGGCGTCCCCGATCCACTTGAACCCCGTGAGGCACTCGACGGTGTCCACCCCGTAGGACGCGGCGATTTTGTCCGCCAGGGCGGTCGACACGATCGACCGCACCACCACCGGGTTCGGCGGCATAATCCCCAGTTCCTTGCGGGACAGGCAGATGTAGTCCGTGAGGAGCGCCCCCATCTGGTTCCCCGTAACGAGCACAAAGGCGCCCTCCCTGTCCGGGAAGGCCGTGCCGAACCGGTCGGCGTCCGGGTCCGTGGCCATCACCACGTCGGCCTTTTCCTTGCGGCCCAGTTCGATCGCCAGCTTCATTGCCGGGGCCTCCTCCGGGTTGGGTTTTTCCACCGTGGGGAAGTCCCCGTCGGGCTCCCGCTGCTCCGGCACGGAAATCACCCGCAGGCCCAGGCTGCCGAGCACGCTTTCCACGTGCATGGCCCCGGTGCCGTGGAGGGGTGTGTACACGATTTTGACCTCCCCGGCCCGTTCCTTGATGAGGCCGGGCCTGAAAAGTGATGCCCTCACCATGGATTCGTATTTTATGTCAATATCCTTATCTATCATGACCAGGAGGCCCCTGGCGATTGCCTCGAGGCGGGTGATGGTTTTGACCGAGGTGACGCCGTTCACCTGGGCGATGATGCCCTCGTCGTGGGGCTCGATCACCTGGCCGCCGGTGTTCCAGTAGGCCTTGTAGCCGTTGTATTGGGGCGGGTTGTGGGACGCGGTCACCACGACCCCGGTGTCGCACCCGAGTTCCCGGATGGCGAAGGAGAGTTCCGGCGTGGGCCGCAGGGAGGTGAAGAGATAGGTTTTGAATCCCCTGGCGGCGAAGATGAGGGCCGCGGATTCCGCAAAGAGGGCGGAAAAGTGACGGGAGTCATAGGCGATTACCGCAGAGAGCTTTCCGGCCCGGTCCTTTTCCGGGAAGGCCTTTGCCACATAATCCGCAAGCCCCTGGGTTGCCCTGTTGACCACCAGGGTGTTCATGCGGTTCGTGCCCCCGCCGATGATTCCCCGGAGGCCTCCGGTGCCGAATTCCAGGTTCTGGTAGAACCGGTCCTCCAGTTCCTTCCAGTTTTTGTCCGCGATGAGTCTTTCCACCTCCCCCCGGAATCCGGGGTCGGTCTCTTCCTGGATATACGCTTTGGCCCGTGAAAGAATTTCCGTGTTTTCCATAGTGTCACCTTGCAACGTTAAACTGGCTCAAGTATACCACAGGGGGAAAAAATTGACAACACGGCGCGGTGCCAGGCACATGCGCCTGGCACCCAAAGGGTATTGACAAACCGCTAAATTATATGTATCATTTTTTTTACTAATTAAGGTGTATTTTTTCTAAAATATCAAACTATCACTCATAGGCAGGGACGTAAAAAAGGATTTTAAGATGAAAAAGCACACAGTTTTTGCGGCAAGCGCGATGGTTGTACTTGCGGTGATTCTCGCCCTCGTGTTGGGCGCGTGTGTAACAACGGGCGGCCACCAGACTCAGGCCGTGGGTACGGCGGTCCCTGCCTCATCAGGCAGCATGACCCTGGACGAAGCGATCGCTTTGGCGGCGGAGCGCATGGAAGCGCGGCTCCCCAGGGATACCGAGGTGGCGCTTATCAACGTGAGTTCACCGACGGCAGCGTTTTCCGAGTATGTGCTCACAGGCCTTGAAGCGGTTCTGGTGAACAACGGAAAGCTCGTAGTGGTTGACCGCGCCAATCTGGACAAAATCCGGGCGGAACAGGGCTTTCAGGCATCCGGGGAGGTGAGCGACGAGTCCGCCAAGTCTATCGGGCAGATGCTGGGGGCCGGGGCCATTGTCACCGGGACGCTTACCAATATCGGCTCGTCCTACCGGCTCACCCTCAAGGCCATCAACGTGGAGAAGGCCACCGTGGCAGCGTCCTCTCCCGCTACCATCGCCAATGACGATATAGTACAAGCCCTACTTGCCGGGGGCGGCGGCACGGCTCCAGCGGCACAGGCGAGTGCGGCGGCGACATCAACAACATCGACAACTGCCCCAGCAAAGCCCGAAGCAACTGCGGCGGCGAAACCTGCGGTCCCCAAGACCTACAAAACAGGCGACAAAGGACCCGCTGGCGGACTGGTGTTTTATGACAAGGGCAACGAAAGTGACGGCTGGCGCTATCTGGAAGCCGCACCCGCTTCCACGGAGTGGAAAGACCTCAAGTGGGCTGAATCCAAAGGCAATGTGGATAAGACGAGTCCCGGCATAGGGGCGGGGAAAGAGAATACGAAGCTCATCATGGCCCGGTTTATGGACACCGGAGAGGGCTTCCGTGCGGCCCAGCGCTGCGACACTCTGGTATACGGCGGGTGTGACGACTGGTATCTGCCAAGCAAACTTGAGTTGGGACTGATGTTTGTGTATCTAAAAGAGGCGGGCATCGGCGGTTTCAGCGAGGACTGGTACTGGTCTTCCTCCGAGTCAGATATTAGCAACGGTGCATGGGCGCAACGGTTCAGCGATGGTAGACAGGAAGGGGGAGGTTATTCTACTTTTGCCAACAAGTCGCGTGGAAATTCAGTCCGCGCCATCCGGGCTTTTTGAAGGGGAAAGATGCAGAAACTAACTGTCTATTTGGACAACTGCTGTTACAACCGTCCCTACGATGACCAGTCGCAGGCAAAAGTTGTCCTTGAGACACTGGCGAAACTGTATATTCAGGAGTTGGTGCTGAACAGGAAACTTGACCTTGTGTGGTCTTACATTCTCAAGTTCGAGAACAGCCAAAACTCCTTTGAGGCAAAGCGCGAGGCAATCGCCCAATGGGAAAAGTTGAGCGTCCGCTTTGTCGGCAAATCAGACGAGGTTGTCGCCCTGGCAAAAGAGGTCGAGGAGACCGGTGTGAAGCCCCCTGACGCGCTTCATATCGCGTGTGCTATAACCGCAAAGTGCGATTATCTCATTTCGGTAGACAATCGCGTTTTGAAATACCGTGATGACAGGATTACTGTGTGCAATCCTGTCGATTTTGTGCAGAGGGAGGCCGGAAATGACGAATAACGCCGTTTTGCTCGATAAGGGTATAAAGTGTCTGACCGAAAGCATGGGTCTTTTGGAGGCGGAGCAGTTTATCTATGTGCTTTTAAGCCAGCCCTTTGACTATACGGAATGGCGCAGGAAGTATTTGTTTGCCGGTATGACGGTTGACGAAATCAGCGACGCCGCCGACAAGTATTGCGCGGAAAATCCGGAAAAGGCCGCAGTATAGGCTGTCCGGGCGTCTACACACGGGGCGCCGACGCATGCGCCTGGCGCCAGCAGACCTTGCTTTTTTCCCCGCCCCGGCCTATCATGGGCGTATGCAGAACGAGGGCTTTAACAAGGTTTCCGGGAACCCGGCCGGGGCTGGGGCGCTCGTCAAAACCGCGCCGGATTCTTCCCCCAAGACTTCTCCCGAAAGCATATACCGCAGGGTGGCAAAGTTTTTGCTCCTCATCGGCGTGGACGAGGCCGCCAAGGTCATGTCCCGGCTGGGGGAGGAGCAGACGGAAAAAATCATCCCGGAGATCGCCGGGATAAAGCGGGTGGACCCCGCCGAGGCCGCGGGGATTCTGGAGGAATTCCAGACCCTCCTGGAGCGCTCCAGGGAGGCCGGCGGGGTGGGCGCGGCCAGGGAGATCCTTGAAAAAGCCTTCGGGGCCGAGCGGGCCCAGGCGGTGCTGGAAAAGGCCGCCCCCTTCCACGAGGGCAAGCCCTTCGAGTACCTGGCGGATTTTGACGGGGACCGCATGGACCTGCTCCTCCGGGAGGAGTCCCCGGAGGTAAAGACCCTGGTGCTTTCCAGAATCAAGCCGGACCTCGCCGCCGCAACCATCAGCCGCCTCCCGTCCCGGGAGAAGACCCTCATCGTCAAGCGGCTGGCAAAGATGGGCCCCGTGCTGCCGGAGGTGCTCAAACAGGTGGACAAGCGCCTCCAGGAAAAATCCCTCACCCTGAGCGCTGACCGGTCGGACAAGATGGACGGGGAAAACGCCCTGGCCCAGATTCTCCGGCGCATGGACCCCGAGGCCGGGCAGGTCATCCTGGAGTCCCTGGAACGGGATTCCCCCCAGGCGGCGGCCAGGCTGCGGGAACAGTTGTTCACCCTGGACGACGTGGCCCGTGTGGACGACCAGTTCATCCAGGAGGAGCTGGCGGCCATGGAGGACAGGGACGCGGTGCTCCTGATTGCGGGGAAACCCGAGGGCTTCCGCACAAAAATTCTCACCAACGTGTCCAAGGGCCGGGGGGACCGGCTCCTGGAGGACGAGCAGATCAACAGGCCCTTCAGACGGGAGGACTGCGCCAGAGTCACCTCGGAATTTCTGGGGCGGCTGCGGAACTTTCACGCGGGAGACGGGGAATGGGTGTAAAAATCAAGCCGCCCCTGGCAGCGCTGGTCCTGCTCGCCCTGGGGTTGAGCCTTGGGGCCCAGGCCGGGGACGACCCAAGCCGGGACAGGGACGTGATCCGCTACGGGCTGGATTCCGAAATCATCACCCTCCTGGGCACATTGGGCAAGGAAGAATCCATCAAATACAAGGACGACATCCTCCTCCTCTTCCGGGACGCGGGGAACAGCGCCCTCAGGGAGGCGGTCATCGGGTATTTCACGGCCTTCAAGGACGACTCCCTCAAGAAGGACGCCCTCGCCGCGCTGGAGGACCCCTTCGGGGAAAAGAATTCCACCCTGAACCTGTGGTTCAAATACATCGCCGAGATCCGCCTCAAGGAAGCGGCGGCGGGCCTGCGCCGCATCCTCTCGGAGGGCTCCGGGGAATACCTCGACGGGGCGGTCCCTGCCCTGGGGGAAGCGGGCGGGCCCGGGGACGGGGCCTTCCTCCTGGACTACATGGACAGCAACGACGTAACCGCCGGGCAAAAGCAGGCCCTCATGCGGGCGGTGTCCAAGCTGGCCTCCCCGGACATCGCCGGAAAGCTCACGGAGATCGCCGGGGACGACAACGAGAACACCTACGTGCGCATGTACGCCGCCGAAGCCCTGGGGTCCCTGGGGGACGAACAGTATGTGCCCCTCCTGGCGGGGTTCTACGACCACAGTGATCCCGTGTTCCGCGCCGGGGTGGTGCGGGCCCTGTCGTCCTTCGGGGACAACAGGGAAGCCCAGGCCCTGGTTTTGCAGGCGATTCGGGACAGCCACTACCGGGTGCGCCTCGAGGCGATCGGGGCCGCAAAAAAGATGAAACTCAAAAAGGCGGAACCCTACCTCCTCGCGCGGGCGGAAAACGACCCGGAGGCGCAGGTGAAATACGCCGCCTACGGCGCACTGGCGGCCCTGGGGACAAAGGAAGGGGAAAACTTTCTCCTGGGCGTCCTCAGGGGCGAAAAAAACTCCGACGCCGCCAGAACACGGGCGGCCGCTGCCCTCCTGGAAGGGGGAATCGCGGTCAAGGAGGTGGCCGCCGCGGCGGAGGCAACCCTGAGGGACGACAGGCAGAAGAACCTGCGCTACAGCCTGGGCAAGGAGTTCGCCAGGGTGAAGAATTCCGATTTGGCGGGCATTTGCGGCCAGTACCTTGCCCACCAGGACGCGGCCACCAGGGGCACGGGCCTGGACATCTTCGCCAGGGGCCGCTACCCAGGCGTCCTGGACGCGGTGAAGGCTATCGGGGCGGACGAGAAGGGCGGAACCCTTGCGGCAAAGGCCCGGCGCATCCTGGAGGAGCACTAAGGGCGGCCAGGAAACCGCCCCCGAGTCTTTCTATATTATTGCGGGAAGAACCGGGTGGAAGCTTCAACCTTGGTCAGATGGATGGTGTCGTTTTTGCAGCGCCCGATGAAATCCTCCAGGGACATTTCCTCGCCGTTTTCAAACACCACCCCCTGGAACCGGCCTGAGGCGTCAAAGTAGGGAAAAATCACCGCGCACCGGGAGAAAAACCGCACCGGCGGCACGGAATTGTCGGACTCCCTCACAGCCGCCAGGTAGAACTCGTCGGGCCGCATCACCGCGAGCACGTAGAGGAGGGGGTACAGCCCCCCGGCGGGATACCCCGCGTCTTTGATGTGGGTGGTTTCATCCGCCAGGGCGAAGGGCTCGTAGACCACGTCCACCCCTGGGATGAACCCCCGCTGGGACCTCCCTGTTTTTGCCGCGGCCGCCGCTGAGGCAAGATTCCGGGTCCAGTCCAGGGAAAAGGAGATGTTGTACCTTTCGGCGATTCCCCCCTGGTACCCGCCGGGCTTGTAGGCCACGGTCGGCCTGGTGAGGGGGGCGAGCATGGTGTACCCCTGGGTGATGGGGGCCACGAGTCCGTCCACAATCCACTTGAGGAATCCCGCGTCGGAGAAGAAGAGCTTGTTCCCCTGGAGTTCCCCCTCGGAGCGGGGGCGTTTTTCCCCGGTCAATATCGAAATGGGTTCCCCGGTTTCGTCGTAGCAGGCGTCCTTTGCCGGGACAAAACGCCTGGCGTTGCTCCTGATGACGCCGATCATCTGGGCGCAGCCCTCGTAGAGGGACGGGGAGGCCCCGGCGTACTGCCAGGGGATCGTGGGAGTCCACTTTTGTATGTCCTGGAAGGATGCGGTGTAGAGCCGCTCAAAGGGGACTCCGGTTTCAACCCCCCTGGCCGCCCTCGCGCCGAAAATCACGAGCTCCCCGTCGCAGCCCTTTTTCCCCGGGGTGAACCGGGCAAACACCTGGCGGTCCCCGGCAAAGTGAATCACCACGGAGAGGGGCCTGCCCGTGGCGCTGTCCCTGGTGAGGATCCAGCCCCCGGGATTATCCGCGGTGAACACCGCGTCCATCTCGGAGAAGATCCCGTCGTCCGAGTAGACATCCAGCTTCACCACTTCCCTGGGCGCGACGATCACGTCAAAGACGCCGCCGCGCTCTTCCAGGCGCACCTGGAACACCTCGCCCCGGTCCGTCCGGCGCTCCTCGGGGGGCCGCCCCCGCAGCTCCTCCAGGGGCAGGGTGAACCAGTCCGTCAGGTTCCTGCGCACACCGGCGGATTCCGGCAGGGCCTGTGCGCCGGAAAATTGGGCAGCCAGGGCCGTCCCGCACAGAATCAGGACCGCCGCGGGGGCGATCAGCTTCAGGGGCATCGTTTTGGTCATCATGGTCTCCTAGGAAAGCACTGAAAAACTTCGAGTTTTTCAGCATGCCCCTAGTATCGGCAGATTTTCAGCCTGACAAAACGTCCTCCGGGGCTGTTTTTTTCAGCCCCCAGCTTGCTCCCGCGCTGTTTTTGCGTTACGATATATGAAGTGTCCCATGAAACTACGGTTTAAGAGCTTTTACGCCCGGTTTCAAATTCAAAACACAAGGAGACAAAGGAAATGAAAAAAATTTCTGGATGCACACTGATTATTGCATTGGTTCTGGGCTGCGCCGCGCTGGCCGTCGGCTGCGCCGGGTCGCCCGCAAGCGCCGCCCAGGAAGCGGTATCCGCGGCCAGGCCCAGGCCCGCTTATCAGGGAGATCCGGACGACCTCTACGGCCGCAGCGCGGTAGGCAAGAACGGCATCGTCGCATCGGCAAAGCCCGAGGCGTCCCAGGTGGGAATCGACATCCTCAAAGCCGGGGGCAACGCGGTTGACGCGGCTGTGGCAACGGGCTTCGCGATCGGCGTGGTGGAACCGAACACCTCCGGTCTGGGCGGAGGCGGCTTCATGATCATCAAGCTCGTCAATATGCCCGAGGCTGTCGTCATCGACTTCCGCGAGATGGCCCCTGGCGCGTCTACCCCGGACATGTACGTAAAAGCCAAGGCCGCCGGCGTCAAGGACCCCACGGAAACGGGGGGCCTTTCATCGGGCATACCCGGAGACGTGAAGGGTCTGCTCTACGCCCTGGACAACTACGGCTCCAAAAAACTCGACCGCAAACAGATCATGCAGGGGGCGATCGACCTGGCTGAAAATGGCTTTGTCGTAACGTCGAACTTCCAGGGCATGATTCAGGACAACCTGGAGCGGATCAACCAGTATCCGGCAACGGCGAAGATCTACACCGACGACGGCCTTCCCCCCGAACCGGGCACGGTCATCAAGAACCCCGACCTGGCCGCCACACTCCGGCTCATCGCGGACAAGGGCGAGTCCGTTATCTACAAGGACCTGGCCCAGGAAATCGCCGATGCCGTGCAGGCCGCGGGGGGCATCCTCACCGTGGAAGACCTTGCTAAATACGAAGTCAAGGTGCGGAAACCCGTCACGGGCACATACAAGGGCTACACCATCATCTCCGTGCCGCCCGCAAGCTCCGGGGGAACCACGGTCATCGAAACCCTGAACATCCTGGAAAACATGGACCTTTCCAAACTGCGGCCCGCCTCCGCCCCGGCGGTGCACGCCTGGATTCAGGCCCTCCGTCTGGCCTTTGCCGACAGGGGCAGCTTCCTGGCCGACTCGGACTTCGTGGACGTGCCCCTTAAAGGCATGACGAGCAAGGACTATGCCAGGACCCTCTACCAGAAATTCGACCCCGCCAAGGCCATGCTCAGCGCCGCCGCCGGGGAGCCCGCCAAATACGAGAGCGGCTCCACCACGAGCTTCTCGGTGATGGACAAAGAGGGCAACATGGTCACGATCACCAAGACCATCAACTTCTTCTTCGGCAGCGCGGTGACCGTGCCGGGCCGGGGCTTCATCATGAACGACGAAATGGACGACTTCGTGACCACTCCGGGGCACGTACAGTCCGTTGAGCCCTACAAGCGGCCCCTGTCTTCCATGACCCCCACCCTGGTGCTCGACCCCCAGGGCCGCCCGTTTATGACCCTGGGCTCTCCCGGCGCGACCCGCATCATCGCGGCGGTGGCCCAGATCATCTCCAACGTGGTCGACCACGGCATGACGATCCAGGAGGCCATCGACGCGCCCCGGTTCTTCGCCACAGCCTCGGGCCAGGTGCACATCGAGGGCCGCACACCCAGCGCCACCGTGGAGGGCCTCAGGAAGCTCGGCTACGACGTGAACGTTCACGCAGACTGGGACAACTACTTCGGCGGCGCCCAGGGCGCGTACTTCGACCAGGACACCAAAACCCTGTACGGAGGCGCAGACCCCCGCCGGGACGGACACGCGAAGGCGTACTAGCCCCGCGGTAACAGCGAACCACACGGACCTCACGGACAACACAGTCCGTGCGGTCTGTGTTTTTAAAGAATGAAAAGGAATGAATATGAAGAAACTAGCGGTTTTCACGGCCCTTGCGCTGCTCCTGGGTTCCGCGCTTTTCGCCCAGACGCCGAAAGCGTTTGCGGACAGGCCCCTGCGGCTCACGTCCATCGGCCAGAGCGCGGACATCGAGATGGTGCGGGTGCTCCTTGCCAGGGCAAAATTCGACGCCAAATCCGAGCCGTTGATAAAGGCGTCCGACCTTAACGGCAGCGCCAAGACCCTGGTGCTCGTCATCGGCGGCAGCTCCAAGGGGCTGGGCGCGGCGGGCATCAGCGCGGAAGCGGAAATGGAGCGCGCAAAGGCCCTGGTGGCAAAGGCGAAGAGTCTGGGAATGAAAATCATTTCCGTGCATGTCGGCGGGGAAGCCCGGCGGGGCACCCTCTCCGACGGCTTCATCAACTACGCGGTGCCCCAGTCCGACTACGTGATCGTGGTGTCCGAAGCCGACAAGGACGGGCTTTTTACGGCCCTCGCCGGGGGCGCGAAGATTCCCCTTACAAAGGTGGACAAGATCGCCCAGGTAGGCGCGCCCCTCACCGGCGCCTTCAAGTGAGGCCCCCGTGTCGATAGAATTACTCTACTTTTTGGTGATGGTCGGCGTGTTTATTGTCTGCGCCTTCGCCCTGAAGCTTCCGGTGTCCCTTGCCATGCTGGCGGCGTCGGAGATCACCCTGCTGATTTCCGGGAACGGAATCGGCGTGAGGCACCTGGTCGAGGGCTCCTTCTCGTACCTGGACACGATTCTCGTGATCGCCACGGCGATGATCTTCATGCGGACGATTCAGGAAAGCGGCGCCCTCGACGCCCTGAGCGTCGTCATCATCAGGCGCTTCAGGAATATGCCGGCGCTGCTCCTCCCCCTGCTCATGATCCTCTCGATGTTTCCGGGCATGATTACGGGCTCGTCCACCGCGTCGGTGCTCACCGCCGGGGCGATCGTCTCGCCCGTGCTGATCACCCTGGGGATGCCCCGGCACACCGCGGGGGCGTTCATCGCCATGGCGGGAATCCTGGGCATGATCGCCCCTCCGGTGAACATCCCGGCGATGCTCATCGGCGGCGGAATCGACATGCCCTACGTGGGCTTCGGAATCCCCTTGCTCCTCATGGTGATGCCCCTGGCGGTCCTGTTTTCCTGGACCTTCGGGCTTAAATTCGTCAAAAAAATGTCCTGGGAGGACCTGGCGCCGAAACTCAACACGGAAATTTACGCCCGCTACGGCGCGCGCCTCTTCATCCCCATCGCGGTCGTGGTGGCGTTGATGATTCTGGCGCAGGTTTCGCCGAGCATCTTCGGCTGGGGCCTCCCGGTCATCTTCCTCCTGGGCGCGGCGAGCGGGGTCTTCACCGGCAAGCGCTTCAACGTGCTCAGGGCGGCCAAGGCCGCGCTCCACGACTGCCTCCCGGTGGCGGGGATCCTCGCGGGGGTGGGCATGTTCATCCAGGTGATGACCCTCACCGGCGTGCGGGGGTTCATCGTCGTGAACGCCCTGAGCCTCTCCTTCAACACGGCCCTGCTCTACCTGGCGATGGCGGTCACCATACCGCTCTTCGGCGCGGTTTCGGCCTTCGGGGCCGCGAGCGTCCTGGGGGTGCCCTTCATCCTGGCCCTGCTGAACCAGGACCAGATCATCACCGCGGCGGCCCTGTCGCTCATCGCGTCCCTGGGGGACTTCATGCCCCCCACGGCGCTCTCGGCGATTTTCGCGGCCCAGGTCATCGGCGAGCCCAGGTATTCTTACGTGCTCAAGAAGCTCATCCTGCCGGGCCTGGTGATCATCGCCTGGGGGCTTGTGTTCATCACCTTCTCGAAGCAGCTTCGGGCCATATTATAGGAGGCGGCAATGTTTGTGATTTATTTGATAATCGACGCGGCGATTCTTGCCCTGGCGGTTTGGAATTTCGTGACGGAAAAGGACTGGAAGGCCCAGGCCGCCATCGCCATGGTGACAGTCCCCCTCCTTTTGCGTCTGCTCCTGGTAAAGTGAGGCACTATGAAAAAATATCACATCTCGGCAATCGTCATCGCCATAGCCGCCCTTGCGGCGGCCTTCGTTTCGGGGAGGGAATTCCTTGCCCACAGAAGGCCCGAGACGATTTTTCCCGGGCCTGGGGTCACTGAAAAGAGGATGCTTTCGGACTGGTACCCGGCCCTGAAAGGCGGCCGGGGGGACACGGAGGTCTACATATTCAGGGGCGACGAAGAGGGCGGCTCGATCCTCGTACTGGGGGGGACTCACCCCAACGAGCCCAGCGGCTATCTGGCGGCCACGGTTCTGGTGGAAAACGCCTCGGTGAGCAAGGGAACCCTCTACGTGATCCCCAGGGCGAACAACTCCGCCTTCACCCACAACGACCCCCAGGAGGGGTCCCCCGCGTCGTTCACCATCAAAAAGAGTGACGGCGACGAGCGGGTGTTCCGCTTCGGCTCCAGGGCGACGAACCCCCTGGACCAGTGGCCCGACCCGGAGGTGTACATCCACGCCTCAAGCGGCCAGCACCTTTCGGGGAACGAAACCCGCAACCTGAACCGGGGCTATCCCGGCAGGACCAACGGCACCTTCACGGAAAGGGTCTGCTACGGAATCACGTCCCTTATCAAGGCCCAGAACATCACCATGACCATAGACCTGCACGAGGCGTCCCCGGAATATCCGGTGATCAACGCGATTGTCGCCCACGAGCGCGCCATGACCCTGGCGTCCTACGTGGTGCTGGGGCTGGAAATCCAGGACATCAAAATCGGCCTGGAGCCTTCCCCCAGGAACCTGCACGGCCTCACCCACCGGGAACTGGGGGACGCCACGGACACCTTCGCGGTGCTCATGGAAACCGCCAACGCATCCCAGGGGAGAATCCGGGGCAGGACCGACGCGGCCCTGGCCCTCACGGGAAAGGACACGTGCTATGTGAAGGCGGCGGAACTCGGGCGGCTCTATGTGCCCTTTGACGAAAGGGGCCACCCCATCGAGGAGCGGGTCGGCAGGCACCTGGCGGGAATCGCCGAATTCGCCTTCGCCCTGGGAACGGAATACCCCGACAAGGAGATTCTCATCGAGGGAATCCCGGACTACTACGAGTTGCAGGACAATGGCCTGGGCGCTTACCTCAAATGAGGCCATGGTTTGCGCCGCGGCGGCTCTGGCGGCTCTGATTCTGGTTTTTGCCCTTCTTGCAGCGGAAAATCTGCTCGTGGGTGCGGCGCGGAAGAAGCTTTCCCTGGTGATTCTGGTGAACGGAACCCGGGGAAAGTCCACGGTCACCAGGATGCTGCACTGCCTCCTGCGCGAAGCCCCGGGGTTCGCTCCCGTGTTCGGCAAGACCACGGGCAGCGCCGCGATGCTCCTCCTCCCCGACGGAACCGAAAGACCCCTCCGCCGGA
The DNA here is from genome assembly GCA_031272345.1 of Spirochaetaceae bacterium. Lineage (GTDB taxonomy): Bacteria > Spirochaetota > Spirochaetia > Treponematales > Treponemataceae > JAISTZ01. The sequence goes on from JAISTZ010000146.1 coordinate 26,133, forward strand.
TCTGCGGCGGGAACGTGCGGGAACAGCGGAACTGCCTCATCGGGGCCGCCTTTTCCGGGGCGAAGACCCTGGTGTTCGAGTGCAACGCCGTAAAGCCTGAACTGCAAAAGATTACCGCCCGATGGCTCGTCCCGGACATCATGGTGGTAACGAATGTGCGGGAAGACCACGCGGACGCCCTGGGGAAACCGGAACAGGCGGCCCGGGTGTTCGCCCAGGTTCCGCCCAAAAACAGCGTCCTCATCACAAGCGACCGCGCCTTTGCGCACATCTGGGAAGAGGAAGCCCCACGGCGCGGCTACCGCCTGTGTTTGCACTCCCCGGAGGAAGCCCTTGCCGGGGACCGCTTCCCGGAAAACACCGCCTGTGTGCTGGCCGCGGCAGCGTGTCTGGGGCTGGACCGCCGGAAGGCGGAAGGGGCCGCAAAAAACTACGCCCCTGACCCCGGCGAATTCACCGTCCTTTCATGGAAGGAGGACTCCCGGAGCGGCCCGTCCCCGGCGGGCGCGGGGAGGACCGTCTTTTTCGCGGACGCCCGCTCCGCAAACGACACGGCCTCCACGGACGCGCTCCTTCAGGCAGCCGAAGGGACCCTCGAAGGCGCGGGGGCGCGACGCGGAAGCTGCGCCGGGCGGGTGTTCCTCCTCGTGAACCGGGAGGACAGGCCCGACAGGACCGCCGCCTTTGCGGAGTACCTCGCCGCCCGCTGCACCGGAAGTGACGGCTGCGTCGTGCTGGGCCGCGCCCCGGCTGCTTTCAGGAACAAGCTGAAACGCGCGGGGCTGAAGCCGGTCTACCTGGGGGCGGGCGCGAAAAGCGCCGACATCGACAGGGCCTGGGACGCCGCGCTGCCGGCCGCTCCGGAGGGGGACCCGGTCTTCGTGTTCGCCCTGGGGAACTACGGGGGCGCGGGCTCCTGTGTCACAACCTATCTTGCGGAAAAACGGGTCCTCCATGACGTTCGCGTTCAGGCCTGAAATCTTCATCATCCTGGGAATCCTCCTCAGCCTCGCCTGTTCCGAGGGGCTGAATCTGTCCCCGGGGGGCGTGGTCGTGCCGGGCTACGTGGCCCTCTGCCTGAACCGGCCCCTGGAGCTGGCCGTCACCCTGGGGGCGGCCCTTGCCGCGTTCTTCACGATAAAAATAGCGGGCCGCTTCTTTTTTCTCTTCGGCAAGCGCAGATTCGCCCTGTGCCTGCTTTCGGGACTCGCCTGGGGCCTCCTGTTCCGCGCCTTCGCCCCAGCCCCCGGCGCGATTCTGCGCATCGGGGGATTCCTCATTCCGGGAATCCTCGCATCGGAAATGACCCGGCAGGGCGCGCTCAAGACCTTCGCGGCGATGGCGGCGGTGTCGGCCGCCGTGTTTCTGGCGGGAACGGGCCTGACCCTGCTTTTGGGGGCGCAGGAACGGCGCGCGGAGGCCGCGTATACGGAAATCCTGGAGGGCCTGCACGGGCGGAACAGGGCGGGAATCATCGGGGAGGAATACACGGCCCTCACCACGACTCTGGGAAGCCCTGAGGCAAAGCTGCTCCAGCTCGACCCGGCTGCGGCGGGCCTCATGGCGCGGCTCCTGAAAGACGCGGGAGTCCGGCGGGGCGCAAAAATCGCGGTGAACGCCTCCGGTTCCTTTCCGGGCTTTGTCTTTGCATCCCTCGCCGCGTGCCGGACGCTGGGGCTGGACGCGGTCCTCGTGGTGTCCCTGGGGGCGTCCAGTTACGGCGCGAACATTCCGGGCTGGACCGTGGCGGACATGCTCTTTGCGGCCTCTGCCATGCCCGGAGCTCCCCTCGCCGGGGTGGAATTCGCGGCCATAACCCCCGGCGGCTCAGGGGACGCGGGGAAGGAGCTGGACCGGGCGGAACTGGAGCGGGCGGCGCTTTTGGCGCAAAGTCACGGCGTGCCCTTCGTTGTTCCCGCGAGTCTGGACGAAGCCCTGGCCCTCCGGGAGGCGGCCTTTAAGGACTGCGCCGTGCTGGTGAACGTCGGCGGAAATCACCCCTCAACCTTCGCCAGCGAGGAGCTCTCCCGCATGGGCGGCCTCATCCGTCCCACGGACGCATACGCGGGGCAGGGCCTCGTCGGGAATTTTCTTTCACAGGGGAAGCCGGTCATTCAGGTGCTGAATGTCAGGCAGCTTTTCAGGCAGTTCGGCATAGGGAAGGACTGACCAGTCCAGGTCGAGGCGGGAATTTTTTACCAGGAGCCGCATCGCCTCAAGGTGGAACGCGGCCCGCTTCCACAGGGGGTATTCGGGATGATTGAACTGGTCGATGTCCCCCGGCGCGTCCGGGGCCTGGGCGGGATTCGCGGTTTCGATCAGAAAGGCCCCAGCGCCGGTCCTGTCGCCCCATTCCCGGTGGGAAAATCCCGTGTTCGCCTCCGCCGACGCCTCCAGGTTGAACAGGAAGCCGGGCATGAAATCCTCGTCCTCCAGATCCAGGATGGTCTCAGCCGCGGCGGTCAGGTTTTTGGGATTCGCCACGATGTGCCAGGCGAGGCCGTCGGGGGCGGCCTCGTGCAGGTCGAAGGCGATGTCGACGTGTTCCGTGCGGAGCAGGTTCATCACGGCCAGGGCGATTTCCCCCGCGAGGCCCCGGCCCGGGACGCCCGGATAGGCGCGGTTGATGTTGGTTTCAGGCCCGTCAACGGAGCCCGCCGCGGAACCGTCTGCGGAAATCAGGCGCGTCCCCCCGGTGTTCAGGGCGGGAATCACGATGATGCGACCCCGGTTCACCCTCCCGGTTTCGGCGAGGACAGAAGCGGCGGCGATTCCCCCGATTTCGTTCCCGTGGGCGCCCCCGGCCGCGAACATCACCGCCCCGGGCTTTCCCGATTCCAGATAGTACACCGCAACATCCCCGGGGCCGCCCGCCAGGGACGGAAGATAGTCCGAAAGCCTCGCGCTTGTGCGTCCCCCTGTTTTGGGGGTCGCGCAGGAGGCGAGGACGAGAACGGCAAGAACCGCAAAAACCGATGGCCTGGGCATGTCACTATCAGCGTGTCCCTAGGGCAGGGGCCGGGCGTGGACTTCCCGGGAAAATTCCCCCGCCACTGCGGGGTCGTGGCGGGAATAGGCGGCCACGGCAAAGTAGTACATCCTGCCGTTTTTGAGACCCGTCAATCTGAGGGAAGTTTCCTTTCCCGCGCTAACCGGGGAGGGCCCCTCCGCCGCCGCGGCGCCCAGGTATTCGCCGGGCCTTTCGCCGTAGTACACGTAGTAGCCCCCCACAGCTTCGTCCGGGGAGATGGACCAGGAGAGGGACACCGCCCCGTTTTCCGCCCGGGCTTGCACCGACGACGGGGGCAGGGGTGACACCTCTTCCCGCCAGGTAAGGGACACGGAGGTGACCGACGGGGAAATGCTCCCCGCGCCGTCGGGGTAGAGGCTGGCCCCGATCTGGAAATACCGGCCCCGCAGGTCCGGGAGGGGCTTCCCTGCCTCCACGGGGAACCAGGGCGGGTCGCTTTCGGTCCAGCCGAAGAGATGATCCCCGGCGCGGACGAAATACTGAATCGAGGTTTCATCGGGCGCGTCCTCAAGGCTCTCGAAGGACACCAGGGTTGCGCCGGGGGACGCGGTTATGGGGAGAGTCTCGAACCTGCCCCCGTCGATGCCGTAGATGTCGCAGTAGACCCCGTTGTTCCCCTGGGTATACCTGGTCTCGTCCACCCTGCCGGCGGGACGGCGGAGAATCCGCACCTCGTCGATGCACCCGGCAAAGGCCGGGCACAGTTCCAGGGGCGCCGGGGCCCCGAGGATGGGCTGGAAAATTTCGCCCCCCTCCCTGCCCGTGGCGGTCACGTAGCGCACGTCCTCGGTCCTGCCGTCGATGGCGTATTCCAGGAGCCCGGTCTCTTCGTCAAAGGAGACGCTGTGGTGGGCCCACTTGTCCGGGATGATGATTCCGCTGCTCCGCAGACCCATTTTTTCCATGGGCCCGGCGCTTCCGAAAAACACATTGAAGAATTCCCATTCGAGCCTGTTGTTGCTGATTGCCGCGCTGATTTGCTGGTAGTAGGGGTAGTTCCGGGCTATGCGGGAGGACGACCAGGAGAGGACCGTCTCCCCGTTTTCCGCGATGGCCGGCTTGAGCCAGAATTCAATCGTAAAGGACCCGGCCGCGCCGGGGGAACCGAAGAGGGCTGAGGGCTTCCCCCTGACCGAAATCCCCCCGCTTCCCTGGGCGAGGGCAGCGCCCTTTCCCATCAGAGCGCGGGAGGACCGCCTGGCTCCCGAGAAGGCCGCCTCGTAGTTTCCGGCCCTGTCCCCGAGGTCCCCTTCAAAGTCGAGCAATAAGTCGGTATAATCGGTGACGGACCGGGCGTTGGACGCCAGTTTCAGGCTCTGGTAGCCGAACTTGCCCACCCCGGTGTCGATGCCGGCCGTGTAGGAGAGGGCGGGCCAGCCCTCTTTTCCGCCGAAGACCGCGGTGTGTTCCCGGGCTCCCAGGGGAAAAAGGAGAAAAAGCAGACCCCCAAGGGCTGCAAAAAGACCAATGAAGGATGTTTCTGTTTTATCTGACACTGCGCGCACTGCCCCTTCCTCCAGCGGAGTCTACCTGTGGCGGAATTCCGCCGGAACGATCATCTACATCGGCAAGGCGAAGAACCTGAAAAACCGGCTTTCGTCGTATTTTTCCGGGAAAAAGGACATCAAGACCCAGTTCCTCGTATCGAACGCCGCCGCAATCGAATACATCACCACCAACGACGAATTCGAAGCCCTGATCCTGGAAAACAACCTGATAAAACAGCACCGCCCCAGGTACAACATCAGCCTGAAGGACGACACGTCCTATCCGGTTCTCCGCATCACCAGGGAGCCCTTCCCCAGGATGTTCCGCACCAGGCGGATCCTCCAGGACGGGTCCCGGTACTTCGGGCCCTTCCCGAACATCCCGGCCCTGATCGCGTTCATCGACGCGGTAGAGTTGATTTTCCCGCTCAGGCATTGCGGAACATTCAAGAAACGCGGTTTACCGTGCTTGTACTACCACATTGGGCGTTGTTCCGCGCCTTGCAGCGGGAAAATCAGTCAAAACTCCTACAATGAATTTATCGAAGAAATCGTCCAAATTCTTGAGACCGGGGACGAAAAAACCAGGGAAAAACTCGAAGGGGCAATGAAAAAGGCCGCGGGGGAGCAGAATTTCGAGAAGGCGGCGCGCCTCCGGGACGGGCTCAACGCCCTGGGGATTCTGCGGCGGGAAACCTTTGTGCAGGAATTCGCCGTGGACGACAGGGACTACATCGCCTGGTACCGGGAGGAGGAACTCGTGAGCTTCGCGGTCCTCAAGATGCGGGGGGGGAAGCTCGTGGGCCGGGACAACTACCGGGCCTCCAGCCTGAACGACGACGAAGAGCTGATCGGGGGCTTCCTCATGGCCTACTACACCTCCCCGGACTCCTTCCCCCCGAAGATCATCGTCCAGGACGGCGGGGGCTCCGGGGACCTCGCCCTGATCCGCCGCTGGTTCGCCGAGACCTTCCAGACCCCCCCGGCGATCGGGACCCCCCGGTCCTTCCCCCAGGGGGAGGCTGCCCGGCACCAGGCCGCCCTCAACATGACCCGGCAGAACGCCCGGGAGGACATCCTCCGCCGCCTTCGGGAACGGGGGGACCTCCCCGCCATGGAGGAACTGCGGGACACCCTCTCCCTGCAATCCCTCCCGGTGCGCATCGAGGGCTTCGACATCGCCCATCTGGAGGGCAAATTCCCCGTGGCGAGCCTGGTGAGTTTCCTGAACGGCAACCCGGACAAGAAGAACTACCGGTACTTCCGCCTCCGCACCACCGAGGGCATCATCGACGACTTCGCCTCCATGCGGGAGGCCCTGGCGCGGCGGTACACCCGGCTCCTGAACGAACAGGGGGAGATGCCCGACCTCATCGTGGTGGACGGCGGGGCGGGGCAGGTGAACGCGGCCTTCGCTGTGCTGAACGCCCTGTCCCTGGACATCCCGGTAATCGGCCTGGCAAAGAAGAACGAAGAGATTTATCTGCCACACACGGGCGCCCCCCTGGTGATTCCCCGGCGGAGCGCGGCGTTGCGGCTCTTGCAGCGGGTGCGGGACGAGACCCACCGGTTCGCCACGGGGCTGAACAACCGCCTCCGGGCAAAGGAGACGGCGGAGGAATTCGACGAGACCCTTGCCGCTTTGGCGGCCCAGAAGAAGGAAGACTAGGCTTATGGAAGCGGCAATGGCGGAGGCCCTCGATTTATTCACCTCCCAGGGGCGGTATTTTTTGTCCGGCGTCTTCTCCAGACCCGCCAGGGGAAGCGCCCTGCCCTGGCCGCCCCTCCTCTCCCCGCCCCTTCCGCCTGACGCCGGGGGCCCTCTGGAAAAGCTTGCCCTCAAACCCGGAGCCGCCGGGGGCTACTTCGCCGAGTTCTTTACCAGGGACAAGGCCTTCCACCGGTCCTTCTCCCAGGGGGAGATTCTTTCCCTGGTTGAAACCCTGTGCCCCAGCCGCTTCAGGACCCTCACCCTGCGCTTCCGTCTGCCCGAATCAATCCTTACCGCGACCCTGGTGTCGAACAGGCGGGGCCGGTTCACCCTGCTCAGGAGCGAAGAACCGGCCGGTCCGGCGGAACAGGCGGAAAGCGGCCGGGCTGAAGGGGGGGCGCGCCCCATCATCCCCGAGGGGATTGCCGCGCCCTTTTTGGTGCGCCTCGGTGTTATGACCCCCCAGGGGCGGGTCATCGCGGCAAGGCGGGGGAAATTCCGGCAGATAAACCGCTTCCTGGAACAGGTTGACTACCTGGTGAAGGCGCTGGATGCCCGCCGGGGGGACGCCGCTGGGACCTTCACCATCGCGGACCTGGGGAGCGGCAAATCCTACCTCTCCTTTGCCGTGCACTATCTCTTTACGGCGGTGTACAAGCGCCCCGTGTCCATCACGGGGATCGACAGGAAGGCCGCCCTGGTGCGGGACTGCAACACCCTGGCGGAACACCTCTCCTGCCCGGGGCTTTCGTTCACCCCCGGGGACCTGGAGGACCTCCTGGGGGACGGGGCCGGCGGTGTCCCGCCCCCGGACCTGCTCATCTCCCTCCACGCCTGCGACACCGCCACGGACTACGCCCTGGCCTACGGAATCCTCCGGGGGGTCCACGGAATCATCGCGGTCCCCTGCTGCCAGCATGAGCTGAATGGTCTCCTTGACAAAAAAAGCTGCCCACCCGAATTCGCCCCCTTCCTTGCCCACGGGCTCCTCAAGGAGCGGTTTTCCGCCCTCGCCACGGACGCCCTCCGAATCGAGGCCCTCGAAGGGGCGGGGTACAGGGTGGACGCCCTGGAATTCGTTGACCCGGAGGACACGCCCAAGAATCTCCTGATCCGGGCGGTCAAAAAAAACCGGCCCCCCCAGGGTTCCGGCGGCGCCCTCAGGGAGGCCCTGGGGGTCAAACTTTCCCTGGAAAAATTACTCGAAAGTTCCGTCACCCCTAAAAATGACTAAAATTTTATAAAAAAATCGAAATTCCCCTTGACAAAATCGTTCTGTTACTCTATATAGATACAGAGTGTTTCTACTTATAGAAACACAATTTTGAACAGGAGACACCGATGATAAAAGAAGCGATCAGTCTGGCCGCCAAGCGGCAAAACCTGTCCTATGACATGGCCCTGGAGTCCATGAACGAAATCATGGAGGGCAAGGCCAGCGAGATTCAGATGGCGGCGTTTCTCACCGCCATGACCGTGAAGGGCGAGACCATCGAGGAGATCACCGCCTGCGCCGCCGGGATGCGCGCCCACTGTGTGCGGCTCCTCCACGAGATGGACGTGCTGGAAATCGTGGGCACCGGGGGGGATTTTTCCAATTCCTTCAACATTTCCACCACCTCTGCCATGGTGATTTCCGCCTGCGGTGTGCCCGTGGCAAAGCACGGGAACCGGGCCGCGTCCAGCAGGAGCGGCGCCGCGGACGTGCTGGAAAGCCTGGGGGTGGACATCACGATTCCCCCGGAAAAGAGTGTTCGGCTCCTCCAGAAAATCAACCTGTGCTTCCTCTTTGCCCAGAACTACCACATCTCCATGAAGTACGTGGCTCCGGTGCGCCGGGAGCTCGGCATCAGGACGATTTTCAACATCCTGGGGCCCCTGGTGAATCCGGCAGGGGCGAACATGGAGCTCCTGGGGGTCTACGACGAGTCCCTCATCGAGCCCCTGGCGAAGGTGCTTTCCAACCTGGGGGTAAAGCGCGCCATGGTGGTCTTCGGGCAGGATGGGTTCGACGAAATGTCCCTCTCCGCGCCCACGTCGGTCTGCGAGGTGCGGGACGGCAGCTTCCGCTCCTACGTGATGGAACCCGAGGAGTTCGGCCTGGGGCGCTGCAAGAAGGAGGACCTGATCGGCGGCAGTCCCCAGGAAAACGCCGCAATAACCCGCGCCATCCTTGGGGGAAAACCCGGCCCCAAGCGGGACGCGGTGCTCCTCAATTCAGCCGCGGCGATCCACATCGCCAGGCCGGAGGTCTCCATAAAAGACGCCCTGTCCCTCGCGGCAAACGCGATCGATTCGGGCAAGGCCAAGGAGCAGATGGAACAGCTCGCATCGCTTTCCAGGGGGGATGTATAGATTCTGGGGAACCGATTTCCTCGGAAGCCTTCGAGCGGGGCGTGGGCGGCAAGGGCCTGAACCAGGCAATCGCCCTGGCAGACCGCATGGCCGTGGAAATCTACTCGGAGTTTTTCAAACCCTGATGCCGTGCGGGGTTGACATTATTATTGCACAGTTTTTTTGTTTGAGGTAAATTCTCTTCGTGATGTTGTGGAATTACTTTAAATTGTATTTCATTTAGACCACCGAATTCTTCTCCGTCAAATGAGAGTATTTCATCTAACCATTTGGCGTAAAAGACAGCACAGTTTGGCATTAAATCTATTAATTTTACATTCGCAACACATGGGTTTTTTCAGGGCTGGCGTTTCGCAGAACAGAACGGTAGCCCCGGAGGTGTGGCGCGTCCGTGCCGGAGCAGTTGCTGTTCATTATGTGCTGTTACCCTGCCGTATTTACGCAAACAATGCCAGCTCAGAAACCGGCTTTAGCACGGATTCATTATAATCGGACAATATATGGTAATGCAGATTGGCATAATGCCTGGCGGCTATTTTTTGCAAGTCCAGGGAATTTAAAACATCAGTTGTTATTGGGCGCTTAGAATCCCAGAATATAATGGAATTAAAATATTCAATGGATTCACGGCTCATTAATAGCGAATAGATTATTTCCGCCTCGGACTCCATGTTACAGGAAATAAAATTGCAGGTATCGTCTACCATAACACACTTGTCATCTTGAGGCAGAAGCAATTGAAATGATAGCCGTTTATACAACCCGGAGATTGCAATTTTTATTGGTTGAAAACTATATGCTCCTATTGAAAATATAGAGAACGGTGGTTTGTTTTTGTATATTGAACTTTTTCGCGTCTCGAAATTTTTCATGTAAGAACATAGGTAATCCCATGTTTTAGGATATTTTGTTTTGATGTACTTTGTATCTTCCCCTACTTTTGTCTGCGGTATGATTACCATTTTTTTTGCAA
>JAISTZ010000150.1 GCA_031272345.1 Spirochaetaceae bacterium
ATCTTCCGCCTGGAGCGGGCCCCGTGTCATCCCTGCCGCCGGTGCGCCCGCCCGGAGTAGACGCCGTCGCCCCCGTGTCGGCCTTGCCCCCGGCGCGGCCACCCGAAGCCGTTGCCGGACCGCCCTCGTCATCCCTGCCGCCGGATCTTCCGCCTGGAGCGGGCCCCGTGTCATCCCTGCCGCCGGTGCGCCCGCCTGGAGCGGGCCCCGTATCGCCCCTATCGCCGGGCCGTCCGCCCGGCCTGCCCGCATCCGCTATTCCGCCGTATGACGGCGAACGGGCCGCCACGATGGAAATCGGGAAATTCGCGGACACGGCGCCCACGGTAACCGTGATAACCTGGGAGCCCAACCTGTTCGGGTCATAGGCGCTGAAATTCCGGGGGAAGGACACGTTCACGGGTTCTTCGTAGGACGTAACCCTGTCGGAATAGACCCCCATCACCTGAAGGCCGGTGAAATCGAGGGGTTCCCCCTGGACGTAGGTGAGCTTGTCGGGGAAGCTCGTTATCTTGAGGGACACAAGCCCGGCAACGCTCACCTGGAAGGCCGCGGTCCTGTTGTTGACCCTTACGGTGAGGGTCTGCACACCGATCTTGTCCGGGTCAAAGCCCGTAACGTTCCTCGGTCCGACGGAGAGGTATTCGTCCCCGATGCCCTCCCAGGCGCCCATTACGGTGAGCCCCGAAAGGTCCAGGGACTCCCCGGTCTTGTACCGGAGCTTCCTGGGGTTGGAGGTGATGGTGAGGGCGCTCATGGCCGCCACGGTGACCTGGAAGGCCGCGGTTTTTCCCTCGTAGGTGACGACGAGGGTCTGGGCGCCCGGCCTGGTTGTGTCGAAGCCCGACACGTCCGCGCTCGTAATGGTGACCGTCTCCCCCGGGGTGTCCCCCCAGAGGGACTGCACCACAAGCCCTTCCAGATTCAGGCTCTCCCCGGCCTTGTATACGGTCTTTGCCGGGGGCTGGACGACGGTGATCCCCGTGAGGGACACGACTTCCACGGTGAACGTGACGGTCTGCCCCTCGTATGTGCCCGTCAGGGTCTGGACGCCGCCCATGTCCTTGTTGTACCCCGTGATGGCCACCGCGCCGGCCGGGAGCCGCTGGGAGCCGATCTCTTCCCATTCGCCCTGGAACACCATGCCGGAGCCGTTGAAGTTCTCGCCCAGTTTGTACCGGGTTTTCGACGGGGGACTCGTCATGGTGAGGGAGACCAGGGGGACCACGGTGACCTCGAAGGAGGTCGTTTTGCCCTGGTAGGTGACGGTAATCCGCTGGATCCCGGTCCGGTGTTTGTCGTAGCCGGTGACGCTGGTTTTGGGTATGGTGACCGCCTCGGTGTCGCCCTTATCGTACAGGGCGTTCACCACGAGCCCCTCGGCGCTGAACTCCTGCCCCTGACCGAAGACGGTGCGGGAAGGCCTGGAGACGACTTCAATCCCTTCAAGGGTCTTGCAGCCCGTAAACACGAGCGCCGCAAGTCCAAATAAAAACAGCCCTGTTTTTTTCATACCTAATCCCCCGTTAGTATTTTCTACTTCCCCCGGAATAGGTCTTTCCGGAGGAGCTTGCCCGTACTGCGCCCGGTCCTGAACCGCCGGTTTTTGCGCCCGGGGCGCTTTGCCGGGGGGTCTTGCTGACCGCGCTGTACAGGAAACTGTCGTTTTTTTCCGTGACCGAAGGGCCCCCCGGCGCGGTAAAGCCCGCCGCGCCGCCCCTGGGGACCGCGGTCTTCATGCCGGCCTTCCAGCCCATGACGGTGAGGAACGAGACGAGGAGTCCCAGAATCCAGCCCGCGCCGGTGAGGGCGGACCCGTACCGCAGGACCGCGTTGTAATGCCGCCCCCTGGCATCCAGGGCCAGGTAGTGGTCCCACTCGTCACAGAAGAGCCGGGCCGCTGCCAGGGGCCTGTCCTTGCCCAGGGCGCCCGCCACGCCGCCGGAGGTCCTGCCGAAGGCCGCCGGGTTCAATATATCCTTCCCCTTCCCCGATGCGAGAATCGCAAACTCCCGGTCCTCAACCGCGTTGAACAGAATCGCCCCGTCCGGGGGAAATCCGCCGGTTTCGTAAAAGTCCGCGGCCCGCCGGTTGATGTCATACCCCTGGAGGGACCTGTCGAAAACGATCACCAGGCCGAAGCCGTACCGGGCGCTGACGGAGGCGATCCGGTCTTCCAGTTCCGCCTTTTCTTCCCCGGAAAAAACACCCGCATAATCGAAGACCCGCTCCTGGGCGGACACCGGATACAGCGCCCACAGCGCGGCAAGGACGAACAACACCCTCTGCTTCATGGCTCCCTCCTACACCAGAATCGCGGCGATCCGCACAATCGCGGTTACCGCAAGCCCGACGGCGGCCGTCAGGATGCCCAGCCACTTCCACACCCGGACTGAGTCCACGGGGAGCTCCCCCACGAGCCTGCCGGTCTGGCCGTTCATGGCAAAGAGGTAATCCTTGCCCTTGTAGCGGGTTCCGAGCATCCACACCGGAAAGAGCGCGTAGGACACGGAGCCCTGCTTTACCGAAATGGACACGCTCTCCGCCGTCACCTTGCCGTAGCCCTGGACTGTCCTGGCGAATTCCCTGACCACGGTTTCCTTGACCCGCGCTTCGGCCCGGACGACGCTCTCCGCCGCGTCCACGTCGTATTTTTCCGCCAGGTAGCCCGAAAGGTAGGCGGTCTGGAACTCCGTGAGGGCGCCGTAATCGAAGGGCTCGATGGCGTCCATGTAGGCGTCGTCCATCTTGGCGCTGCCGTCCACGGGGATTTTCTGAAAGTCCAGGGTTCCGCCCCTGGTGACGGAAAAGTAGTCCGTTTTGGTGTAGTTGTTCGCGCTGTCGCTCCAGGACTTTGATTTTTCCGCCTTATACCGGATGCGGGCCTCGGCGCGGGCGTCGAAGAGCCAGAAGGGCACGTAGATCCCCTGGATGCTGTCGATGTGATTCTGGGTTTTGAACGAACCGGGGAGGAGTTTTTTGCCCCGGTAGAAATTTTCCAGGGCAGCCTTCGCCGCTTTTTTGTCGACTTTGAAGGGCAGCACGTAGTCGGGCTTCAACATGCCCTCGAAGCGCTTCCGCACGATCTGGGTGTTCCCGCAGTAGGGGCACACCGTGGCGGCGGTGTTTTTGTCGCCGATGATTTCCGCCCCGCAGGAGGGGCAGGCGTTTGCCGCCAGCTCGTCCGCCTCGGCCTGGTCCCACCCGGAGCCCGCTTCGCCCCACTCGTAGGCGTCGCCCCCGGGGGTTTCCTGCTGGGCCTGGTATTCCATGAGCGCGGCGATTTCAAACTCCGCCTCGCAGTAGGGGCACTTCATCTTTTGTATGGAACTGTCGAATTGCACCGCCCCGTTACAGTTCGGGCACTTGTAGTCCTGTATGTCCGCCATCGGGTTTCTCCATCACTCCCTGATTACCCGCAGGGTCTTGAGATA
>JAISTZ010000059.1 GCA_031272345.1 Spirochaetaceae bacterium
CTCGAAAATCTTGTGGGGATACACCGCGTTACCGGACGCCGCCTCGGACGCGAGGAGGGAAGGAATCACCGAGGGCCGCACATACTGATAGTTCTCGCTCATGGGATTGGCGATTTCGATCACCCCGGCGGGGCCGATACCCATGTTGTCGATGAAGTCCTTCCTTGACCCCAGGTAGTTGAAGATCATCTCCTGATACCCCAGCCCCGCCATGAGCTGCTTCACCTTGCGGCCCAGGAGAGTCCCCGGAGTGAGCCTGCCGATGGTGAAGTCCCTGGGTTTTTCCGGGGGGAAGCGCTCCAGGGTCATGCCCAGCATCACGTCTTCGATGGCGTCAACCTCGTGGAGGAAGTCGTTCCGGTACGGCGGGGGCTGGAGGGTTATAGCGGCGTCAGAGCCGCCCTTCGTGTCGCCCCCGGACTTGCGCGCATCCGCTACGGTGTTCCCCATGCGGAGGAGGGCGGCCCGGGCTTCTTCTTCCGTGAGGCTGCTCCCGAGGAGCTTGTTCATGGCGGAAAGGCGCATGGCGGTGGGTTCCTGGAAGTAGACCGGGGCGCAGATGTCGCGCCCGTAGCCCGTGTCGTAGGGGTGGCGCACCAGGCAGGAGAGGATTTCGTACCCCGCGTCCGCGAAGTCGCAAGCCACGATGTTCGTCGCCAGGAGCAGGGAGGCGATGTCCGTGCCCGTCATCTCCACGAGGAGGTCCGAGTCCCCCACCTGCACCGCCCCGAGGGTGGCGCTGTTGATGATCGGCGCCATGGAGAGCACCTCCCCCTTGTCGTCCTGGAGCAGGGGGAATTTCGGTTTGTCCCCGATGATCCAGCCGTATTCCTTGCCCTTGGGGTGCTCCCGGAGGATTTGCCGGCAGGTCATGGGCCGCTCCCATTGCAGGGGCACGAAGCTCGTCGCGTCCGGGTCAACGGCGCGGTAGTGCACGGGCCATTTGATCAGCGCCGAGCGGTACACGCCCATAGAGATGGACTTTCGCTTTCTGCCGTAGTTCCAGCACAGTTTTTCCTGGGTCTGGATGATGTCCAGGAGCATGGGTTCGTCGATCGCCTTGCCGGATATGACGAAGGCGGTCATGTAGGGGCGGATGTCCCGCAGCCCCTCGTCCACAGTGACGAGGCGGTTCCCGCAGTCCCTGGGGTGTCCGGGGGCGGAGAGGATGGGCCGGAAATCCCGCTGTTTGCCGGTTTTGTGGAGCCGGAGGAGCCTGGCGAGCCCCGCTGTTGACCAGAGGTCGGGCCGGTTCGTGTCGTTCAGTTCGATTTTGACCACCCGCTCTTCCGGCGGGAGGGATTCGTCGCTCTTTTCGTCCAGTTCCGCCTTCGCGTGGACCAGCCGGTCTTCAAATTCCTTCCAGGCCCCTTCGCTTTTGGGCCGCTCCTCTCCGAGGAGGTGGAAGAAGAGCTTTTCATTGACTTCAATTTTGGGCATAGGTTTCTCCGTCAGTCACTATAGCGGAAAAACGAGGTTGTGTCAAAGGGAGTTCGTGCCGTTCGCGTCTAAAAAATGATGGCGATTTTTGCGCCGGCTTTGCCGTTTTTGTAACTACCGAGCGCTCCTGTTCCTTAAAATAGGAGAAATCCCCAGGCGTTAAGAGTCTCGAAAGAACACGCTTTGGGGATTTCCCCTTACGGAATCAGTTCTAAAACGCGAACAAGCCGGTTACGCTTATTCACGTTGTTTAGAATTTATCACGCAACTATGGTGTTTGTCAAGAATAATTGCGTTTTTTTTAAGTGCTTTTCGTGAAAAATGTCTTTTAAGGAAAACCTGAAGGCAGAACTGGAATACTCTGGCATGTTGATAAAAGAGCTGGCCGCCGCGTCAGGCGTAAACCGGCGCACCATCGACAATTACCTGAGCGTCCACGAGTGCGCGCCCTCCGCCGGCGCGGCGGTGAAAATCGCCCGGGTTCTCGGCGTTTCCGTGGAATACCTCATGACCGGAACGGATTTCCGCGCTCCCCAGGCCCTCGGCTCACTCGCCCCGGACATCCGTCTGGTGGTCAAGACCCTCCAGGGCCTCCCCCGCCGGGACCGCAGACTCATCGCCCAGATGGCGCTGCTGTTCAAAAAAGAGGCGGAAGATGCCGGCGGATAAACGATACATGTTCATCGTTTATCTCTCACCGCTCATCGTTTATTTGACGCAGAACGCCGGGACAACGCCGATCGGGGGATAAGGATGGGGAAAGGTATGGGAGGCTCGGCCAAACGAGTCGACTGCGCAGAAAGAGCCGTTTGTGGTGGCACCGTCGGCATCGCCGGGGCTGGCCTCATAGTACCACTTACTGCTGCCGCCGCTGTCATACTTGAACCACCTCGTATTATCGGTGTAGTATTCCAGCCGGGCCTGATTTGTCCCGGTTTCATACGTGTCGTTTGAATAGGATTTCCCCCCGGTCATCTCCCGCTCCGTGGGCAGCCATACCTTGTCCTGAATCTCGTCGGCGCAAATTGGCTCCTGCCACACCGGCCAACTTCCATTCCACCTCGAACCGTTGTTTGCCACATACCGCTTGGGCGCGAAGAGCCAGGCATCGGGGACGC
>JAISTZ010000162.1 GCA_031272345.1 Spirochaetaceae bacterium
GCCTTCTCTGCCCGGAGCAATACCGGCCCTCCCTGGGGCAAGCGCGCCCGCTCTGCCTGGGGCGGCGCCGGCCCTTCCCGAAGCAAGCGCGCCCGCTCTGCCCGGAGCAGCGCCGGCCATGCCGGGACCGCCCTCGCCCCCGGGGGCGCCCGCTTCTCTGCCTGCGCTGCCGGAAAGCGCGCCGGCCCTCCCCGGAGCAAGCGCGCCCGCTCTGCCTGGAGCAGCGCCGGCCCTTCCCGAAGCAAGCGCGCCCGCTCTGCCTGGGGCAGCGCCGGCCCCGCCCGCGCCAAGCGCTCCTCCGCTGCCTATAGCGCCGTAAAATCCCGCGTCCAGCCCGAAAGGATTGTGTCAAGGGGAATGTTAAAAAGCCCGCACCGCACGGCAATGATGTTCACTGCTCTTGAGTTCGTTCCACATTTCACCATTGAAATCCCGTACCCAGGCATCATAATCACCGTACTGGGACGAAGACCAGTACCAGTAGTCGGCGCCAAAGCTCCCGATAATATCCCTGTTCGGATACAGGTGCAGATTCATTTCGTCTTTGCTTGGCAGGAACCAGTCGTCCCAGCCGCCGTAACTGTAGTCCGCGCAGGCTTTCGCAGCCGGATGGTCGTGGCCGTGGTCAGCCGCTGTCAGCGCGGCCGTATTTGCCGCGCCTGTACCGACCAGCGTTTCGGTACTGCAATCTATGCCGTATTCGCCCCACGTGTAGGTTCCCGGCACGTCCTCGGGCGCGGCCTCAAGGTAATGGCACGTTACGCCGTTGACAGTAAAACCCTCGACGTCCATATAGAAGATGATTCCCCCCGCGGGTCCGGTATCGCCTATCGAAAACGGAAATTCCGTCACAGTAATCGTGAAGGCTTTTACAAAGTCCTTCCCCCTCCACAGGCCGTTTGCGATCCGTGCGGTGATAACCGCCGTGCCCACATCCGCGGCCGTAAAGACGCCCCCGGTGATGACTGCTCCGGTGCCTCCGTGATCGGAGACGGTCCACGTAACCGCCTTGTTCGTGGCGTCCCCAGGCTGGACCGGGCAGGTAAGGGTAAGGGACTTCCCCGGTAGAACGGCGCTCGCGCAGGTAAGGGTGATGTCTGTCACCGGGACAAAGTATCGGTCTTCAAGATACTCCTGCAACGAGTAGTGATCGCAGCTCCCGATGAACACGGCGGCCGCCGCGGCGATAAGGCAGAAGAATACGAACCAGAAACGCCCCCGGTTAGTCGTACCGTTGTGTGCGGGAAGAGATGATTTTTTCGTCCTTCTGTTCATCCATCACACCGAGCCTTTTGTAGCGTTATACCGGCAAACTGCCCCATGGTAAGTCTAGCGTGAAAAAAGGATTATGTCAAGAGGGAAAAAGCCGGGAACCCTTCCGGCGCCCCCTGGGGGCAGACGGCGCCGGGGCGCTTTTCTTAGAAGACGGCCTCCTCTCCGCCCGGATCAGCGACCATCAGATCCTCCTGGGGGGCGCCTGAGGCATAGCTCTTGTGCAGGTCCTCGGCTTCGGAATTCTGAGCCCCCGTGAATTTCGGCTTGAACTCCACGTGCTCGGCGACGATGCGGATCTTGGAACGGTTCTTCCCCTCGCTGTCCTGCCAGCGGTCCTGTTTCAGCCTGCCCACAACCCTGACGCCCCTGCCCTTGTCGCAGGTTTCGGCGCAGACCCGCGCCAATTGACCCCAGGTGTCCACATCGAAGAAGTAGACCTCCTTTTGCAGCACCCCCTCTACGGTCTTGTAGGTCCGGTTTACCGCGACGGTCATGGTGCACACCGGCGTACCCCTGGAGGTTTCCTTGATTTCCGGTTTGCGGACCACATTGCCTTCCACGATAATTGAATTGAGTGAATTCATACGCAACTCCTCTTAAAGATTTCCGGCAGCCGCGCCCTGTTTTTTCCGGAGCGCGGTACCTACATTGATATAGGGGGCGACATGACGTTTTTGGTCACTTTTTTTAAATTTTCTTGCTTTTTTTTGCATTTTTTTTCTCCGGCTTGACGGAATTTCCCTTTAGGGTGATAATAGGGCGATGATAGATGTGCACCGGCTTGACGGAAAACGGTATTGGATAAATCCTCACCAGATAGAAACAATCACCGTCAACCCCGATGTCACGCTCACGATGCTTTCGGGCAAAGCTGTCGTCGTAAGGGATGGGCCGGAAGAAATAATTCAGAAAATAATCGCCTACCGGAAACAAATCGGCGCTTTCGGTAATGAAGCATAATAAATTACCGAAAATATAACTATGTAATTTCTTGGGCCCTTGGGGGGATACATGGATTTAGCGACAATTATCGGAATGGCCGGCGGCACGATGGCCCTGATCTTCTCGGTCCTCACGTCCGGCGGCTCCCTGTGGGGAATTTTCGACATCCCGTCTCTCATTTTCGTTATCGGCGGTTCGTTCTTCGCCCTGTTCAACGGCGCGTCGATCGCCCAGGTGCTCGGCATGTGCACGTCCATAGGCCGGGCCTTCAGGACCTTCGATTTCGGGTCTGAGAACATCATCCGCACCCTGGTTCAGCTTGCGGAAAAGGCCCGCCGGGAGGGAATCCTTGCCCTGGAAGAGGGCATCGAGGAAATGAGCGACGACTTCATGAAGACCGGCATCCGCCTGGTGGTGGACGGTATCGACGGCGCAGTCATCCGCACCATCATGGAAAACGAGATGAGCCAGTGCGAGGGCCGCCACATGAATGTCATCAGTATGCTGAGCTTCTGGGGAAGCGTCGGCCCCGGATTCGGCATGATGGGCACGGTCATCGGGCTCATCGGTATGCTCCGGAACCTGGAGGACAAGTCCTCCCTGGGGCCGAACATGGCGGTCGCCCTGGTCACCACCCTCTACGGGTCCCTCATGGTCAACTGGCTCCTGAGCCCCTGGTCCCAGAAACTGGGCCGCCAGAACAGCGACGAAATGGCCACCAAGGAAATCATCATCGAGGGGGTGCTCTCCATTCAGGCCGGGGACAACCCCCGTATCCTTGCTCAAAAACTGCTCACCTATCTTCCGCCGGCAAAGCAGGCAAAACTCTCCAAGGAACTTTTGAACGAGTAACAGGGGGACAGGATGGCACGGAAAAAAAAAGAAGCGGAAAAACCCACAAACGAATGGCTCGGCACCTACGGGGACATGATCACCCTGATGCTCTGCTTCTTCGTCATGCTCTATAACCCCTCGGAAGTGGACATCGTGCAGCTTGAGTCCCTCAACGCGACCCTCCAGGGCGAACCGGACAGGGGGGGGGTCTCCCTTTCCTCCGGCCGCCTCTCGGACATGGGGAACAACATCAACGCCCTGCCCTCGGTGGACAAGGGCAAAACCCTGGGCCCCACGGCAATCAAGGCGGTCAGCCTCTTTACCCCGGACATCAAAAGCAACAAAATAACGATCACGAGCGACGAGCGGGGCATCGTCATCACCCTGGCGTCGGACGCTTTTTTTGCCCCCGGAAGCGCGGAGCTCAACCTGGACGAAACCCGGGAGACCCTGATCCGCCTCTCGCGGTTCCTCGCGTCCGGCGACTTAAAGGGGCGGAAATTCCGCGTGGAGGGGCACACGGACGACACCACCCCCCCGTCCCAGTGGAAGAGCAATTGGGAGCTTTCCAGCGCCAGGGCTATAAACGTTTTGACCCAATTAGCCGATTATGGAGTAGACGAGAACCGGTTTTCCGTTGCCGGTTACGCGGACACCCGCCCCAAATTCTCGAACGACACGGAGGAGGGACGGTCGTATAACAGGCGTGTGGATATAATTATCCTGGACGAAGGTCATTTTTAAGGGCGCCCCTCCGGGTTGACAATCCGGCCCGGCGCCTGTATAGTTAAGGAAGGAATCTATGGCTGACGAGGAAAATTTAGGCTTAAACGAAGAAGAAGCCGCCGACGGGGCGGACAAAAAAAAGAAGAAGGGCGGTTCAGTCAAAATGGCGGGACTGATCCCCATGCTGCTCAAGTGGGGCGCCATAGGCATCGGTGCGATTATTCTCATCGTAACGGTGGTCATCGTCACCATGAGGATTATGAGGGGGAACGCCAGCGCCCAGGCGGTGGTGCCCATTTCCCAGGAATACCAGGGCAGGCGGGAGGTCCTGGACTGGTACCAGTCCATCGGAACCATCAACAGCAAGACGAGCGACCCCATCCCCGCGTCGATCACCGTGGAGCCCGTGCTGGGCTACAAGCAGGCGGACAAGGCCACGTCCACGGAAATCACCTCCCGGCAGGTGGAAATCAAGGACTTCCTCAGGCGGTATTTCGCGGAAAAAACAGCCGAGGACTTAAAGCCCTATAACGAGGAAAAACTCGCCATAGAGATCCGCAATTCAATCAACGACGATATTCTGACAACCTCGAAGATTCGGGACGTAAAGTTTTTAAAGCTCGACGTTGTCGAACAATAGGAGAAGAAGGGCATAGATGAACGAAGTTCTGTCCCAGGATGAGATAGACCAATTACTCCTCGCCATAAGCTCCGGCAACACCGACACCAAGGACTTCAAGCAGGTAAGCGACACCCGTAAAATCAAAATTTACGACTTCAAGCGGCCCGACAAATTCTCAAAGGAACAGATTCGCACCGTGTCCATCATGCACGAGACCTTCGCCCGGCTCACCACCACGAGCCTCTCGGCGCAGCTCCGCAGCCTGGTGCATGTGCACGTCGCCTCCGTGGACCAGCTCACCTACGAGGAATTCATCCGCTCCATCCCCACGCCCACAACCCTGGCGGTGATCAACATGGACCCCCTCAAGGGGAAAGCCATTCTGGAGATAGACCCGGCGATCACCTTCACCATGATAGACCGGCTCTTCGGGGGAACCGGCCAGGGCGCCAAGGTGCAGCGGGACCTCACGGACATCGAGCAGTCCGTCATGGAGGGGATCATCGTGCGGATTCTGGCGAACATGCGGGAGGCCTGGACCCAGGTGATCGACCTGCGCCCCAGGCTCGGCCAAATCGAGACGAACCCCCAGTTCGCCCAGATCGTCCCCCCGTCGGACATGGTGGTCCTGGTCACCCTGGAAACAAAGGTCGGGGACGAAGAGGGCATGATGAACTTCTGCCTCCCCTACATCACCATAGAGCCCATCATTTCAAAGCTGTCCTCCCAGTTCTGGTTTTCGTCAATCCGGCGCAGCTCCACAACCCAGTACCTGGGGGTGCTCAAACAGAAGCTCGCCGACGTCGACATGGACGTGATTGCCGAGGTCGGCTCCATCAACGTGCCGATCCGGGACGTCCTGGCCCTCAAATCCGGGGACATCGTAAAGCTGGCGAATGTCAAAGTCGGGGACCCCCTCATCCTGAGGGTGGGGAACAGGAAAAAATTCCTGTGCCAGCCGGGGATTGTGGGCAAAAAAATGGCCGTGCAGGTGATCGGCAGGCTCAAAAACGAAGGCGATGCTGAGGAAGTCGAAGAATTAGCCGTAGAAGGAGACGAATCGTATGAGTGACGGAACCATATCACAGGACGAGATTGACGCACTGCTTGCCGGAGGAGGCATGGGGGACAAGGGGGGCGCCCAGGCAATGGACCTCTCGATATTCGAGGATTACTCAAAGACTCTCATAGGGTCCCTCGCGGCGGGCCTCCAGACCACGACGGGGGTTCCCTTCGAGGCCGGGGAGCCCGTGGTGGAGCTGGTGAACGGGGAGCAATTCTCCGCCCGGCTCCCGGACACGGTCGTCACCGTGAAGGCCGACTTTTCCGCGGGCATCCAGGGGCCCCACAGCTACGTGCTCACCCCGGAATTCGCCCGGAAGATCACGGACCTGGTCAACAAGGAAGAGGGGGCCGACCTCGACGACATGGCCCTTTCCATCGTGTCCGAGGCTGTTTCCCAGCACACGGCCGCGGAAATCACGGAGCTCTCCAAACTGGGAAAATTCCCCGGCCTGGCCTGCAATCCCGCGGAAACCGGCCGGTCCCCCAAGGGGGAGGTCCAGTTCCCGCCGGACACCTTCGTCCTCTTCTCCTTCCCCGTCACGGTCCAGGGGGCGTCCTTCACCCTGTGGGAAACCGTGTCCCAGGACGCCGCCAGGGCCATGGGGGCCGCCCTGGGGCAGGAAGCGCCCTCCGCGCCCCCGGCCGGGGCTCCCGGAGGCAAGGGTCCTTCGGGCTACGCCGGCGGGGCCATAACCCCCGGGGCAAACGTTCCCAACGTGCAGGGCCTGCAATACCCCATTCTTCAGACGAATCCGAACCTGACCCCCGGGGAACAGGCGAACATCGGCCTCCTCATGGACGTGCCCATGGAGATGACCGTCGAACTGGGGCGCACACGGAAGCAGATAAAAGAGATTCTCGGCATGGGCGAGGGCACGATCATCGAGCTGGACAAGCTCGCCGGGGAGCCCGTGGATATACTGGTGAACCACAAGCCCATCGCCAAGGGTGAGGTCGTGGTAATCGACGAAAACTTCGGCGTAAGGGTCACGGAGATCCTCTCGCCCATGGAGCGGGTGGATTTGGGATAAAGGGGTTTTGGGTGGGAAAAAAATTACTCAAAAAAAACATGCTCCTCCTTCTATGGGGATTCCTGTGCCTGGGGTCTTTGTGCGCCCAGGGGAACGGCGGGGCGGAGCCGGAGAACCCGGAGACCCGCATAACCCTTCCCGCGCCCCCGGCGGCTGGTGAGGCCGGCGCGGCCCTTCCGGCGGCCCAAACCGGGGCCTTCCCCCTGGTGCGGATGCTCATCGTGCTGGCCCTCATCGCGGGGGCGGCCTTCGGGCTCACGAAATTCTTCAAGCGGGGTTTGACCTCGGGGTACACCTCGGACCCCTACCTCAAGCGGGCCGCCTCCCTCACCCTGGCCCCGGGGAAAACCGTCCACGTGATCACCCTGGACGAGACGGCCTTCGTCGTGGGGGTAACCGAAAGCGCCGTCACCCCCATCGGGCAGGTGCAGAACAAGGACCTCGTGGACGCCCTGAACCTCCACGCGGAGGAGTCGGCCCCCCCACAGAATCGGCGGAGCTTTGCGGACCTCCTGGGGGCCCTCACCGGGCGGGGCGGCCGGAATCAGCGGGGGGAATCCGGGGCCTTCGAGGACACCGCCCGGGCCATACGGGAACAGAAGGACCGAATCTCCCGGGTCCAGGGGGGCGAAGGATGAAGAGGCGGGCCCTCGTGTTCCTTGCCCTGGTTCTGGCCCTCGGCCCCGTCTCCCTGGGCGGCCAGGAATTCCCCGAAGGCGCAACCCGGGGACGCACGGACATGACCGCCCCCGGCCCCGTGGTGGACATCCCCTTTGTGGACCTGCAAATCCGGCAGCCCCAGGGGGGGCAGGAGACGGCCTTTTCCATACAGCTCCTCCTCCTCATCACGATTCTAACCCTGGCGCCGAGCATCCTGATTCTGACCACCTGCTTCCTGCGGCTCTCCATCGTGCTCGATTTCATCAAGCGGGCCCTGTCCCTCCAGCAGGTGCCCCCCACCGCGGTGCTGAACGGCATCGCCTTTTTTATGACCCTCTTCATCATGTGGCCCACCTTCCAGACCATCTACGAAAATTCCTTCCGGCCCCTCTCCCAGGGGGAAATCGAGCTTTCGGCGGCCTTTTCCAGGGCCGAGGGGCCCCTGCGGATGTTCATGTACGGGCAAATGGCCGGGGACACCGGGGCGATTTCCCTCTTCATGTCCATGCGGAACCTGCCCCGGCCCCAGACCCTTGCGGACGTGCCCACCTACGTGCTGATTCCCGCGTACATCATCCACGAGCTCACCGTGGCGTTCCAGATAGGGATACTCCTCTACATCCCCTTCATCGTGATAGACATGGTTGTGGCGAGCGTGCTCATGTCCATGGGCATGATCATGCTGCCCCCGGCCCAGATTTCCATGCCCTTCAAGCTCATGCTCTTCGTGCTGGTTGACGGGTGGAGCCTCCTTACCCAGCAGCTTTTCACTTCCATCGTCAGGTAGACACCCCCACCCGCTGCGGCTATAATCGGCCCATGGAATTTTTCGCGAAACTATTCCAGGCAATCGTCAAATTCTTCCCCTTCAATTCCGAGGCCGCAAAGAAACGGCTGGAACTCAGGGCCATAGCAAAGGAACTGGGGCGGGCGGAACCGGCCCTGTACAAAAACGGGTTCCTGCGGCCTTCCTTTGCCGACATGGTGTTCCTCTTTTACAGCCACTCAAAATCCCTGGGGGCCCTTTTAAACGACACCCTCTTCAGCAAGGAGCCCCAGACCCTCCGCCTCTATCAGTCGTCCCTCTTCCTTACGGGATTCACCGCCGAGATGCGGGCCCTCTACGAAAGTTTCAACTACGAACAGCGCAAGGCCGAGGCCCGGGAGAACCCCAGGGCCTTCGAGGTACAGCGGAAAAAATTCGAGGCCCTGATCAAGCAGATGGGCGCGGGGGAGTTCCCCCAGATCGACGGGGTGATCACCCAGTTGCAGCAGCTCCGGGACCTGTGTTCCGTCAACTGTGTTGCGGCCCTCAGCAGTTTCGACCGGAATTTCCAGGGGGTCCGGCCGTCGTACCGGCCGGTCTTCCAGAACGCGCCCCTGGGGGAACTGGAGGGGTTCATCACGGAGCTGTACTACTATTCCGCGGACTTTCAGATCACCGGGGGACTCTCCCGGGCAATCTTTGCCCTGGACGACCTCCTCCACCGCCGGAACGCCCAGGACGAGGAGGCCCGCAAGACCCTTTTGGCCCACCTGAAGACGATTCGGTCGATTTTGACGGGAGTCCTCACTCCGGCGGTCCTTGAAAAACTGTACAAGCTGCTCAAGGCCGATCTTACGGTCACCCTGGAGAAGGCCGTATACGCCCCCAGGGCCCTGTCCGTGTACGTCGCGGGCCTCAAGGAGACCTTCGAGTCCGACACCCTCCGCATAAAAACGGAGATTCAAAACGATGTGATGGCCGCGCAGATTCAGGCCCTCTTCGAGGACCGGCTGCTCCAGCAGATTGGGGGCTACAACGCCGACACGGACGCCTGCCTCAAGGAGCGCTCGTCCCTGTCCCTGCTGTGGGTCATGCCCTTCAGGGTGCTCAAATCCTTCCTGGTCATCTTCTTCGACGACCAGATTCAGTCCCTCCTGAACGACATCGCAATCGAGGGCTTTTTTAATGTCCAGACCTACAAGAGCGAATTTTCCGCCCTGGTATACAACTGCTGCGGCATCCTGGGCAGGATGAACAAATTTGAAAGCAAATTCACCCAGGGGGACGGGAACTACGACTCCCTGATTCACAGCCACCTGGCGGACAGCCGCAAGGACGAGACCTTCATGAACACCCTGGCCCTCCTTGTGGACACCATAAACAAAGAAGCAAAGTCAATACTCGCAACGAATTGCCGTCAACTGCATGAATTGCGGAAAAGGGTGGACGAAATCCTGGGGGACGCAAAGAAGCCCAACCAGGAGTTCATATCGAACATAAAGATGCTGTTCGCGTCCGTCAGGAACAGGGACAAGCTGGAACACCTGGAAAGGATTCTCCCCAAGTGGGACCTGTTCTTCAACATTATGACCGGATACGGTATCCTTACGGGACCGGCGGTATAGGAGGCTTTGGTTGGGTTTTTTCAACAAATTGCTGCGGCCCCTGCGGAGGCCCTTCAGGTATGAATTTTGGAACGCTTCCCTTATTCTTATCTGCGTAACCGTGGGGGCATACATGCTTGCCCGGATGTTCCCCCCGCTCCGGGGGCTCCTCTCCCTCAACGCGGTGGCCGTGGTGAAGTACCGGATGTTCTGGCAGCCCCTCACCTACATGTTCGTCCACGGGAACCCTTCGCACCTGATTTTTAACCAGTTGGGGCTCCTCTTCTTCGGGCTTTCTGTGGAGCGGTCCATCGGCTCAAAGGAGTTCCTGCTGTTCTATCTCCTCACCGGAACCCTGGCGGGGCTGGCGTCCCTGGGGATTTTTCTTGCCGCCGGCGAGTATTACGCCGTGCTCCTGGGGTCCTCCGGCGCGGTCTACGCCACCCTCCTGGCCTATGCGGTGATTTTTCCCCGGTCCCGGATCTTCATCTGGGGCGTCCTGCCCGTGAGCGCGCCCCTCCTGGTGCTGATCTATGCGGGGATAGCCCTCTTCAGCCAGACCTTCAACCGGGGGAGCGGTATCGCCCATGTTACCCACCTGGCGGGGTTCGCCGCGGCCTGGCTCTACCTGGTTATACGGATGGGAGTGAATCCCCTCAAGGTATGGGGGGATATTTTCCGATAAAAAAAGTGTCCTAGAGCTTGATTTTTTTTTACAAAATTTTTATGCTTGTCAGGTCATTTTTATTATATGCTATTTAGGAGGAAGACAGTGAAAAAAACAGCGGCTTTCTGGATGATGGTGTTACTTGGGGCGGTGATTTTTGCCGAAACAAACACATCCGCAGTCTATGTTAAGGCAGTTTCGGACCGCGCCGGTCCGGAAATCATTCAGGAGAGTTTCAACCACGGGTTGGAAACCTTGACCATCCGGTATTTTCCGGTCACCAACGAGGCCATCTTCGTCTATTCATGCAGAAGCTCCAGTTTTGACGAAGGCAAGGCCGTCGGCGTCATCAATGAGCGGGTGGATAAGCTGACCGACGAAAAGGGTTTTACCGGGTGGACCCCCCGGCCGGACACCAGGCTGCGGAGCGATAAAACCGGAAACACGACCTCCTACACCATGTTTGTCACCATGAGGGACCCAAAACGATAATTGATGGACACCCAGAACCTGCTTAAAAATCTGCACCCCCTGGAAATTCGAGTGCTCCTGGCCTTTGAGCCGGGAGCCGAATTGACCGGGGAAATCCTTCAAAAAAAACTTTCATACAAAGAGGGTCATGCCAACCAGGCCTTTTCCTGGCTTTCCGCCAAGGGGCTTGTGTCGGAGGTGCGCCGGGAGGCCAGGACCTACTACGAAATCACCCCCCTGGGCCGCGCCTACGCCGCGGAGGGGCTCCCGGAGGAGCGGATTCTGGCGCTTTTAAAAGACCAGGGACCCCGCACCCTGCCGGAGATCGCCTTGGCCCTGGGTCTGGAGAACAAGGACGTGGGGAGCGCCTTCGGGGCCCTCTCCAAAGAGGGCGCCCTGTCCATGGACGGGGAAAAACGCGCCCGGGCCGCGCCCTCCCAGGGGGTCCCCCCCAGGATCAAGGCCGCCGGGGCCCTCCTCAAAAAAGCCGCGGGCCTGGGGGATGCCCTCCTTGCATCGGATTCCCTCTCCCCGGAGGAGCGGGCCCTCATGTCTTCCCTGGCAAAGAAGCGGGGGGCCCAGGATTCACCCTTCCGCACGGTGGAACGGGAGACGGTCACCTACCGGCTGGAAGCCCGGGCGGGGGCCCTCAGGGAGGCCCTCAAAGAAAGGGGCATCACCGGGAACGAGATAGGCGCCCTTACCCCAAAGATGCTGGAAACCGGGGAATGGAAGAACGGGGCCTTCAGGGCCTACAACATCACCGTGCCCCCGGCGCGGGTGATTCCTGGCCGCACCAATCCCTACGTGTCATTCCTTGAAAGCGTAAAGGATAAGCTGTGTTCCCTGGGGTTCGAGGAATTCGACGGCCCCCTGGTGGAGACCGAATTCTGGAACGGGGACGCCCTGTTCATGCCCCAGTTCCACGCGGCCAGGGACATCCACGATGTCTACTACGTCAAAAACCCAACCCACGCCTCCGGGATCGAGGAGCCCTTCCTGTCCAAGGTGGCCTCCATGCACGAGTGCGGCGGGGACACCGGCGGGGGGGCAAAGAGCCGGGGCTGGGGCTACGCCTTCGACAGGGACTTCACCAGGCGGCTCATCCTGCGGAGCCAGGGCACGGTGCTCTCGGCCCACCAGCTCGCCCGGGCAAAGGTCCCGGGCAAATACTTCGGCATCGTCCGGTGCTTCCGGTACGACAGGGTCGACGCCACCCACCTGTCGGACTTCTACCAGACCGAGGGCATCGTCCTGGGGGATGACGTGAACCTGCGCACCCTCCTGGGGTTCCTGGAAACCTTCGCGGTGGAAATCGCCGGGGCGGACGAGGTCAAATACGTGCCCGGCTACTTCCCCTTTACGGAGCCCTCCATCGAAGTGCACATCAAGCACCCCACCCTGGGCTGGTTCGAGCTCGGGGGCTCCGGGATTTTCCGCCCGGAGGTCACCAGGCCCATGGGGGTGGACGTACCTGTCATCGCCTGGGGCATCGGAATCGACCGCATGGCCCTGATGGCCCTGGGGCTCAGCGACCTGCGGGAGCTCTTCAGCGCCGACATCGAACAGGTGCGGCTGAGGCGATCGGCCTTTTAATCACCATGAAGCGCTTCCTCCTGGGCTGTCTCTGCGCCGCCGCGGCCGTGGGAGCCCCCCGTGCTCAGAGCGGGACGGCCCAGGGATTCCCCCCCGGGGCGGACCCCGCATCCCGTGAGCGGGCCGGGGCGGTGATGCGGGCCTTTGCGGCGGCCTATCCGGGGCAGATTACGAACGTGCGCTACGAGGACGGGGACTACGCGGCCACGGTGAACGGAGTCACCTTCTACTTTGCCGGGGGCCGGCTCCTTCCGGCGAACCTCACCCCCCTGTCCATGGACTACAGCCCCCACCCGTTCTACACCTACACCCCCGGTATGCCCGTGTGGGAGGAGCCCACCGAGGAGGACGCCGAGCGCATCCGGGCCGCCGTGGCCCGGAGGAACGGCGCCCCCCTCAAGCGTTCCCAGGAATTCTACGACACCCTCCTCCGGGCAGGAACCAAGGACGACGCCTACGCCAGGGTGAAGTCCATGCGGTTCCTGGGCCGCAGTGTGCTGGTGCACTATTCCATCATCGAGGAGCTTTCCCTGGTGGAGGAAGCGATCCTCGGGGCCGCAAAGAAAAGCCCCGCGGTCCGCACGTGGATCGACAACCTGGATTCCGTCACCGGGTGGAACTGGCGGAGCATCGCCGGAACCGAGTCCCGGAGTTTCCACTCCTACGGCACGGCCATCGACCTCCTCCCCCGGAACCGCGGGAACAGGGACACCTACTGGCTCTGGACCAGCGCCTACAACGCCGACTGGTGGGCCGTGCCCTACAGCCGCCGGCTGAATCCCCCGGAGGAGGTGATCGCGGCATTCGAGTCCTACGGGTTTATCTGGGGGGGCAAGTGGCTCTTCTACGACACCATGCACTTTGAATACCGCCCGGAGATATTCGCCCTGAACGGGATCGACTACAAACGGGCCTGGTGAAAGGGCTTCCCTGGATGGAATCGCCAAAAAAACACGAAAAATTCTCTTTTTTTTGATTTTCCCCTTGACAAAAGTTTTTTCCGCCGTCATTGTCTACTAAAATTATCGAATTAGTAGGAATTCAAGGAGAATTCAGAAGGAAGATGCCGATGGCTGAAAGAAAGATCGTATTCAACAAGCTGGTCCTGCTGCCCCCCGCGGCCCTGGGGGCGGTCCTTGTCATGCACCAGAATCTCCCCGTGTATGCGGGCTACAGGGTAAAGACCCTGCCCTATTTCACCTACCTGCTCTGGGTTTTGCTCGGCCTCTTCGCCCTCTATGCCCTGGTGAGTCTCTTCAGCGGGGGCCAGCGGGAAAAACTCGTCTTCAAGGCGCCGTTCTTTGCGGCGGCCTTCCTCCTCCTGGGGCTCTACGACCTGGTCACCCAGAAGGTGAACCTGCTCCCGAGTCTCTACTTTCCCGCGCCGGAGCGGATCATCGGCGTGTTCGCCGAGGACTGGTTCTTCATCCTCCGGTGCCTCATCTATTCCATGCGCCTGCTCCTGGGGGGCTTCTTCCTGGGGGCGCTCCTGGGGGTGTTCACGGGCACCCTCATCGGCTGGAGTCAGCGGCTCAACTACTGGATCATGCCCTTCATCAAAATCGTGGGGCCGATTCCGTCAACCGCGTGGATTCCCATCGCCCTGGTGGTCTTCTTCAGGCCCACGAGCGCCAGCCTCTTCCTGATTGCCCTGGGGGTGTGGTTCCCCACGACGGTGCTCACGAGCTCCGGGATAATGAACGTGCGGAAAACCTACTTTGAAGTGGCGAGCACCCTGGGGGCGAATTCCCTGCGGAGCATCCTCACGGTGGCCCTGCCCGCCGCCGCGCCGAATGTGTTCGCGGGCTTCTTCAACGGCACCAGCGCGTGCTTCCTGACCCTGATGGCCGCCGAGATGATCGGGTGCAAATTCGGCATCGGCTGGTACATCAACTGGCAGCGGGAAACCCTGGCTTACCCCAACGTGTTCGCGGCGTTCATCGTGATTGCGGTGACCTTCTCGTTCCTGATCGGCCTGCAATTCAAAATTCGCAACCGGGTCCTCTCGTGGCAGAAGGGGACGATTCGATGGTGAGGGACTATGAGTGACAAGGCCGGCCGCATCGAAATTCAGCGGCTCTGCAAGAGCTTTCCCCAAAACGAAGGGGAACCCATCGCCGTGCTCGACAGGGTTGACCTGGTGTTTGAGCCGGGCGAATTCATCTCCCTGATCGGGCCCTCCGGGTGCGGAAAGTCGACCCTGCTCAGAATCATCGCCGGGCTTGCCCCCTCGGATTCCGGGCGCATCCTCCTGGACGGCACAGCGGTTTCCGCGCCGGGGTTCGAGCGGGGGCTGGTGTTCCAGGATCCCACCCTCTTCCCCTGGATGACGATCTACGAGAACATCGCCTACGGGCTCCGCGCCAGGGGGGTCTATAAGCGGGAAAAGTCCCGCATCCCGGACTACTTCCGCCTGGTGGGGCTCCAGGGGTTTGAAAAATCCTACCCCCACCACCTCTCCGGTGGCATGGCCCAGCGGGCTGCCCTGGCGCGGGCATTGGTGAACGACCCCAAGGTGCTCCTCCTGGACGAGCCCCTGGGCGCGCTGGACGCTTTCACCCGCATGAACATGCAGGACGAGATTCTGAAAATCTGGGAGGAGCGCCGCCAGACCTGCGTGATGGTGACTCACGACGTGGACGAGGCGATTTACATGGCCTCCAGAATCGTGGTGATGTCCGCCAGGCCCGCGAAGATCGAGCGGGTCATAACCGTGGAACTCGGCCGTCCCCGCCGGAGGGACCACCCGGACTTTCTCATGCTCCGGTCCCGGATACTCAAGATACTGCACTTCGCGGGGGGAGGCATGGAACCGGAATACCGGATTTAGGGAAAACCTCCCCGTTGGGGAGTTGAATAATTCTTCATGTCACAAGGAGTAAAAAAAATGAAGAAAAGCGTTTTTGCGGTACTGGCCGCTTGTTTGCTGGTTCAAGGGGTGTGCGCGGGGGGCAAGAAGGAAGGGGCGGCCCAGGCTGCCGCGTCCGACGACTACACCCTGGTCATCGGTCTTCCGGTGACCGGCGGACTCTGCGAGGCCCCCTTCTACATCGCCATCGAGAAGGGTTTCTATGACGCGGAGGGTCTCAAGTGGAAGGAATTCAAGATGGACGCCGGTACGGCGATGAATCACCTTACCACCGGCGCGATTGACGTTACCAACAACCTGCTGGCAACACTGATTCAGCCCATCGCCAACGGCCTGGATGTGAAGATACCCCTGGCCCTGCACACGGGGTGCGTCAAAACCCTGGTGCGCGCGGATTCCCCTATCAACGGCCCCAGGGACCTCAAGGGCAAGAAAATCGGCGTGGCAAGCCTTAACTCGAGCACCAAGGTGATTCCCTCACGGGTGCTCGCAAGCCTGGGGCTCAAGCCCGACGGGGACGGCGCGGACGTGGAGTGGGTGATCTATCCCCAGACGGAGCTGCCCCTGGCTCTGGAGCGGGGTCTTGTCGACGCGATCGGCCTGGGGGACCCCGCCGCTTCAATCATCGAGAACGAAGGCAAGGCCAGGGTGATCATCAACAACGCCACGGACCACAACCTGAAGGACGAATTCTGCTGCGTCACCCCGGTGCGCACCGCTGCCCTGAGGGACCACCCGGAGGCAATCGCCAAATTCCTTAGGGCCATCCAGAAGGCGTCCAAGTGGGTCCAGGAGAACCCGGACGAGGCCGCGCGGATAATCACCGAGAAAAAATACATCGCCGGTGACGTGGCGGTGAACGCCCAGGTGCTCAAGACCTACAGCTACAAGGCGTCGGTCAGTCAGGCACAGGTGGCGATTGACCGGAACGCCAGGGAGCTGCAACAGATCGGCATTGTCAAACCCGATGTCGACGTGGCGGCCCTTGTGAAGAACACCTACTACGCGGTTCCGGGCGTACCGGATTCGCTCTTCTAGGACCAAGCCGCCGGCCGCGCAGGCAGAAATTCTGCCGGTGGGGCCGGCGGTTTTCGTTGCTTGACATTTTCCCCCGGTTCTGGTAGACCGATTCCGGGGGCGCGATGAATTCTACCATTCTTAAAGGCTCGGCCATGGCGGCTTTGTCATACGTTCTGTGGGGCTTCCTGCCGCTGTACTGGCACCTGCTCCTTCCGGTGGGCTCCTTCCACATCCTGGCCTACCGCATCATCTTTTCCCTGGTCTTTGTGGCGGCGGCGCTCCTTTTTCAAAGAAAGCGCGCCTGGCTCCGTCATTTCCTTGATCCCAAAAAGCGGTTCCGTATTATCGCCGGGAGCCTCCTCATCACCTTCAACTGGGGGCTCTACATCTGGGCTGTCAATTCGGGCCATACGATTGAAGCGGCCCTGGGGTACTTCATCAACCCCCTGCTTTCGGTCATGATGGGGCTCCTGTTCTTCCGGGAAAAATTGAAACCCCTGCAATGGTGCGCCTTCGGCCTCGCCTGCGCCGGGGTCGGCCTGGTGACGGCCTTTTCCGGAACCTTCCCCTGGATTTCCATCTGCCTGGCCCTGAGCTTTGGATTCTACGGCATGGTCAAGAAGACCCTGAGTTTCGACGCCCTGGAAGCTCTCGCCGCGGAAACCCTGGCGGCCCTGCCCATAGCGGCCTTCCTGCTGGCCTTCCCCTTTCCCGGGGGACAGGGATTTTCCGACCTGGCGGCCCTCCCGCGTTTCCGGGTCCTTGTGATACCCCTTGCGGGTCCGGTCACCGCGA
>JAISTZ010000025.1 GCA_031272345.1 Spirochaetaceae bacterium
CGAATCCCCTTATCGTAAAAAAATTGCCGCCCGGGCGGGCGGCTCTATTTTGGAGATAAGGGGATTCGAACCCCTGGCCTATAGATTGCGAACCTATCGCTCTACCAACTGAGCTATATCCCCAAGGCAAAAAACAGTATACTGGTTCTGAAAATTTTAATCAAGGGTTTTTGGCGTTTTTTTGGAGGTTTTATGGCCCATTGTGTGGTTCCAGAGGCGGAAGCGGTTTTGGACAGGGAATACAGGGTGTTGGACAAGGGATTTGTGCGGCTGGTTGACTATTGCGGCGGGGATGCGCGGATTGTCCAGGCGGCCCGGGTCTCCTACGGGGAGGGCACAAAGACCGTGCGGGAGGACGCCGCCCTCATCGACTATCTCCTGCGGAACGGGCACACCTCGCCCTTTGAGCAGGTGGTCTTCACCTTTCACATAAAAATGCCGATTTTTGTGGCCCGCCAGTGGGTGCGGCACCGCACGGCCAGGCTGAACGAGATGTCCGGGCGCTATTCGGTGATGCGGAACGAGTTCTACCTGCCGGAACCGGAGGACGTGAGCCTTCAGAGCGCCAGCAACAGGCAGGGCCGGGGGGAGGCTGCCTCCGCTCCGGCAGTCGCCAGGGCATTGGGGGCCCTCAAGAAGGGACAGGACGAAGCCTACGCCGGGTACGACAGCCTCATCGCCGAGGGAATCGCCAGGGAACTTGCGCGGATAAATCTGCCCCTATCTCTCTACACCGAAATGTATTGGCAGATTGACCTGCATAACCTCTTTCACTTTCTAAAACTCCGGCTGGACGGCCACGCCCAAAGGGAAATCCGCGAATACGCGGCGATTCTCCTGGACATCGCCCGGAAGACGGCGCCCCTGGCGGTGGGGGCCTTTGAAAATCACACCTTAAAGGGCGTGCGGTTTTCCGGCGCGGAAATGGAGGAGCTTCGGGAGCGGCTTTCCGGGGGGCACGGCAAGCTTACGGGAAAGGACCGGGAGCGCTTCAACGCCAAGGTTGACCGGGGGGAACAACTGTAGGCAGGGCCCTCACAGGCGGAAGAGGGCGCGGATATTGCCGTCAACCAGGCGGCTCAGGTCTTCGGCCCGCATGTCCAGGCGCTCCGCCGCGCACCGGTACACCTCTTCCACCCACACGGGGGTGTTCGTTTTGCCCCGGTGGGGCCCCGGCGCAAGGTAGGGCGCGTCCGTCTCGATGAGGAGCCTGTCCCTGGGCACAAACCGGAGGAGCTCCCGCGATTCCTCCAGGGCGGACTTCCTGGCATAGGTGATTGACCCGGAAAAGGAGATGTACCAGCCCTGATTCAGCACGGCCCGCGCCTCGGGGATTCCGTAGGAAAAGCAGTGCATCACCCCCCTGGTCACGCCCGAATGGGCCATGCACGACATGGTGCCGTCAAAAGCTTCCCTGGAATGGACGATGACCGGCAGGTCCGTGTCGAGCCCCAGGCTGAGGAGCGCCTCGAAGAGCTCCGCCTCCCCCGCAAAGACCCGCGCGTCAAAGTCATCCTGTGAGCGCTTGTCCACCCCGGCGGGATTCCAGTGATGGTCCAGCCCGCACTCGCCGATCGCCGCGATTCGGGGCGCAAGGAACGGGTCCCGGCGGGCGGCGTCAAGGTTTGCCCGAAGCTCCGCCACAGCTTCCGCCCGCCGGAGAATCGCCTCCTTGCCGGGCCAAATGCCCAGGGAAAAATGCAGCATGGCTTCTATTTTCGTTTTCGTCTGCGGGTCCTGGATTGACTCGATGGCCGTGCGGGCCGCATCCGAGCGCGGATTCATGTCGTTGGATTCGGTGCCGATGTCGAGGGCAAAAAACGTGTCCCGCTCCGCAAGGGCCGCAAGCTCCGGCCCGACGTCGACGCCCCGGTCGCGCAGGTGTTTCAGGTGAAAGGGTGTGTCAGAAAACATGGCGCAATTGTACCGAAAGGGGAGGGGCTCTTCAACAGCCGCCGCCGCCGAATCCTCCGCGCAGGAAACGGCCGGGGGCCGTAGACAGGGGGCCGCCCTCCCCATCGGCATCACCCGTCCAGCGCTTCCTGCTGCAAGGCGTGGTACGCCTCTTGCGCCGCTTTGAGCATGGCCATGCGTTCAATGGCGAGCGTTATGTCACTTTCAGGAACGCCGATGCGGCGCAGGGCGTTTTGGATACGAGTGCGGTCGGAGGCGCAGGCTACATGCACCGCGTCCTTGGGACAGCCGGAGTAGCGGTAACTATGGTGAGGCGAACATGCCCGGTCAACAATTTTGTAGGACGCCTTGTCCCTGACAAGCGGGAAAGTATTCATTGCCGCATCAAAGTAACTGACCGCCGCCTCGGCGCTGCTCTGTGCCAGAGGCTCAGAGGCGGAACTTTCCCCCAGTTCCAGCCTGGTGTAGGAAAATTCGGCCAATACCATCAGTTCCGGGTCGCCTGAAGTGTGAGCCTCTTTGAACACCCGCAGCAGGAGTTCATGCCCGTTGAGAAAAGAAGCCAGCCCTTCTTCGGTTTCACCCTTTGTCATAAGGTAGCGCCGGCCCTTGGCAACCTGATTTACGCCTTCGATAACATCAGCTATCAATCCAGCCTTTTCCAAAGTGCGCCTCCACTTCCTCCATATTCCAGCCGGAGGCTTTCAGGGATTCTTTGCCGACATACTTTTTCCAAATCTCAGCAATATACCAGGGCATCGGCACGGTTTTATCCAACGCGAGTGCTTCCTCTTCCTTTCCTGCCTTCCTGAGCGCGGAAGCCCTGTTCATTATCCGTAATGCGTCGTGATCTGTCATGGTAGTCTCCTTGGGGTTATTATAGCACAAGTTGCGGCTTTGTTAAAGGCGAGATGGGCCTCATCTACCGCGCAAAGCAGGGAAACGACGATAGATATTCATCATTTCTTAGCGGTTTTTCCACAAAAAAATCGGCCCCGATTCTTTGAAGGCCGCCCTTGCACAAAGCCGTCATTTCCGGTACAACTACAGAAAATCCTTGAGGAGGCGAGCTAACCAATGATTAACCGTGCTGATTTTATTTCCGATGACGACTGGCATAAGTTTCTGGCGTTTTCGGATAACCTGGAAACGCCCTGTGTGGTAATAAATCCGGGGGAGGTCAAAAAAAACTTCCTGCGGCTCAAAAAATTTTTCCCCTACAGTGACATCTACTACGCCGTCAAGGCCAACCCGGAAAAAGCCGTGGTTTCCCTGCTCGCAGAGGCGGGGTCAAACTTTGACATTGCCTCAAGGCCCGAACTGGACCTGGTGCTGTCCCTGGGAATCACGGCGGACAGGGTGTCCTACGGGAACACCATAAAAAAAGCCAGGGACATCGCCTATTTCTACGAAAAGGGTGTGCGGCTCTTTTCCACGGACAGCAAGGAGGACCTCAAACACCTGGCCCAATTCGCTCCGGGGTCAAAAATTTACGTGCGGATTCTGGTGGAAAATTCCACCACCGCAGACTGGCCCCTGTCCCGCAAATTCGGCTGTCACCCGGACATGGCCTACGACCTGCTCATCATGGCCCGCGATCTGGGGCTTGTGCCCTACGGCATCAGCTTCCACGTGGGAAGCCAGCAGCGGGACATCGGCCAGTGGGACGACGCCATCGCCAAGACAAAGTATCTCTTCGTTTCCCTGGAAGAGGACGAGGACATCCGCCTTTCCATGATAAACATGGGCGGCGGATTCCCCGCCCCTTACATCCAGCCCACCAATGATCTTTCGGAATACGCAGCGGAAATCAAACGCTACCTGAACGACGACTTCGGAGAGGACCTTCCCCGAATCATCCTGGAGCCTGGGCGCTCCCTTGTGGGGAACAGCGGCATCCTGGTGTCCGAGGTGGTGCTGATTTCCCGCAAAAACAACACCGCCCTGAACCGCTGGGTCTACCTCGACACGGGCAAGTTCAACGGTCTCATCGAAACCCTGGAAGAATCAATCAAGTACCCCATCGTCACCGCCAGGAACACCTGCTGCGCAAAGGAGGCGGAGGTGATTTTGGCGGGTCCCACCTGTGACAGCCAGGACATCCTGTACGAGGGCTACAAATATTCCCTGCCTGTGGACCTGAAAGCCGGAGAGCGGCTCTATTTCCTCACCGCCGGGGCATACACCGCAAGTTACGCTTCGGTCAGTTTTAACGGGTTTGAACCAATAAAAACATATATAATGGAATAGCCGCCGCAAAGGAGGGCCTGTTTTATGGAAAGCATCGTCATTGCCGTCCAGGTGGTTATGCCCCTGTTCATGCTTCTTTCAATAGGTTTCATCGTCAGGCGGCTCAATGTGGTGTCCGGGGACGGATTCCTGGAGATAAATACCCTGTGCTTCAAGATTCTCCTGCCGGTCCTGCTCTTCAAAAACATCGAGTCCTCAAACCTCGCGGCGGCCCTCAATCCCAGGGTGATGATTTTTACTGCCGCGGCACAGGCGGCGACAACGATTCTGGTGATTCTGGTAATTCCCAGAATCATCAAAGATCCGCCCCAGGCCGCTTCCTGTGCGCAAGGAACTTTCAGGAGCAATTTCGTCGCCATGGGGATCCCCCTGGTGAGCGGTCTCCTGGACGCGGACGGCATGGCCATGGTCTCCCTGATGAGCGCGGTTGCCGTGCCGGGATACAACGTGTGCTCGGTGTTCATCCTGGAGCTCCTCCGCGGGGGCAGGCCGCCGGTGAAGCGGCTCATCCGCAACATCGTCACTAACCCGCTCATCATCGGGTCAACCATAGGCACCCTCTGTCTGGTCTTCAACATTCACCCCACGGGGATTGTGCGGAAGTGCGTGAACGACATCGCCGCATCGGCGACTCCGGTGCTCATCATCTGTCTGGGGGGGCTGTTCAATTTTGGGAGTCTGCGCAACTGCTTTAAGGCCGTGGCGGTGGCCACCGTGGGGCGGCTCCTCGTGCTTCCGGCCATTTCCCTGGCCGTGGCATACCTCGTGGGTTTCAGGGGCAGCGCCTTTCTTGCGGTGACTCCGATCTTCGTCACCCCCACCGCCACCGCGTCCTTTGCCATGGCAAAGCAGATGGGCGCCGACGGTGACTCCGCCGCTTTAATCATCCTTGTCACAACGGCCCTTTCACTCATCACCATGGCCTTCTGGATAGCCCTGACCCATCACCTGCGGATCTGGTGAG
>JAISTZ010000047.1 GCA_031272345.1 Spirochaetaceae bacterium
TCATCGAGACTTTTTCAGTGCTACTTTGATAGGCCGCAATTTCGTAGCAACTCAAAGAGTTGCGAGAAACTTGCAAAGGGACACGATGAAAAACATCGAGTTTTTCATCGTGTCCCTAGCGGTCCAGCTTGAACAGCCGGACAAAGAACCGCTTTATGGCGTTGAGGATCCGGCGGAGGACGCCGGGATTTTTGAGCCGGTTGAGTCTTTCGTACCCGGAGAGGAGGTCGTCCCCGGTAAAGTCCGTGCGCTGGGTGTTTTCTTCCAGCTCCATCTCCAGTTGAATCAGCGTATCCTTCACGTCCACGATGTTTGCGGTGATGCCCGACCAGCCGAGCTGCCGGGCCGCCTCGAGGCGTCTGCGCCCGGCGATCAGCTCCTTTCTGGCGTTTAAGGTGATTGGGTTGAGGAGGCCGTAGCGCTTCATGCTGTCCTTGAGGGGCTCAAGGTCCCCCAGGTCTTTGCGGACTCTTTTTTTTATTCGTATCTCACTCAAGGGCACGAGCATGGCTAATCCAGGTAAAAATTATACTCCGGGAACGCATCTTTTTCAAGGGGCCCTTTGTCTTTGGGGGATTCCGCCTGGACTTCGCCGTCCCCCGGGCTCGCGGGGGACTCCGCCCTGGGGGACTCCTCGTTCAGGAACGAAAGGTCCAGGGTAAGGGGCGACGAGTCCGTAATCCTGTACCGGGGCGCTCCGGCCTGGTAGAATTCTCTTTCGAGCCTGGAAGCCGCCACCATGCGCAGATTCTCCACGTTTGTGTGGAGGGTGCACACCGTGACGGGCTGGGTGCCCTCCAGGAAGAATTGGGTGGTCCGGTTGGTCCCGCAGGCCGGGGTCAGGAGGAGGCCCGAGACCGAACAGACCTCGGCCTTCACGAGCCCCGTCTGGGGCTGGGCAAAGTCCCGGTAGGGATAGTCCTCGTTGGCGGTGCGCATGTACCGGGCCCAGGCCCTTCCCGAAAGAGTCGCCCCGGTGAGGGAGAGCCCCAGGGTTTCGCCCCGCTTGTCGAAGCCGAACCACACCGCCGTGGTGACGTAGGGGGTGAATCCCACGGCCCAGGCGTCGGACCAGTTCTGGGTGGTCCCGGTTTTGCCCGCGGCGGGGAGGGTGTAGGAGCGCCCGGCGTCGTCCTGGTACCTGAAGGACGTGCCGAACTGGGTGCTCGACGCCAGGGTTCCCATGCGCACGGAATTTTGCAGAATCGTCGTCATTATGTAGGCCGTCTGGGGGCTGATGATTTGGGCCGCCGCCCCCTTCTCCTGCTGGGCGACCCGGAGGTCCCGCTCCGGGTTCAGGATGACTCGCCCCGTCCGGTCCTCCACCGAGCGGATCGCGAAGGGAGTCACCTCCTTGCCCTGGTTTGCGAACACCGCATAGGCCCGGGCGAGCTCGATGGGCCGGACCGAACAGGTCCCCAGGGCCAGGGGGTACACCCGGTCGAACCCGCGGCCGGGCAGTTCCTCCCTGGGGATGCCCAGGAGGGCGGTTGCCCGGGAAATCGCCGCGTCAAAGCCGATGCCGTCCATCACCCGCACGGAGGGCACGTTCATGGACGTGGCGAGGGCGTACCAGAGCTGCACGGACCCCTCCCAGCGGCCCATGAAGTTCGCCGGGATGTAGGGCCGGCCGGACTCGTTGTAAAAGACCACCGGGGTGTCGTCGATCTGGGTGGCGGCGGTGAATTTGCGGGAGTCGATCGCGGCGGAATAGTACAGGGGCTTGAAGGTGCTCCCCGGCTGCAGGGTGGCCTGCACCGCCCGGATGTACTGGTTTTCTGAATCGAACCGGCTGCCCCCAACCAGGGCCGTGATGTGGCCCGTCTCGTTCTCCAGGGTGATCAGGGTGCCCTCGATCTTTGTGTGGGCCACGTCGTCCTGAATCAGCTCATTCGCCTGGCTGACCGGGCCGGTCTTGAGGCTCTCCATGCCGAACATGAGGGACATGAGGTCCACCACGGGATGTATCTTGTTCTTGTATTCGCTCACCGCCCTGGCCCTGTGCCGCTGGCCGGACACCTTGATTCCCCCCAGGTTGAACAGGAGGGACAGCAGGTCCGAGAGGGGGGCGTACACGGTGGAGGCGCTGGAAATCCGCACACCCCTGGTGGACCGGTAGGTGTCGTTGGCGTAGGTGATGTACTCGTCCATGGTCTCTTCGGCGGCCTTCTGGTGCTTCAGGTTGAGGGTGGTGTTCACGGTGAACCCCGCGGTGTAGATGTTCTGGGCCCCGTAGATCATGGAGCTCAGCTCCCGGCGCACGTACTCGCTGAACCAGGGGGCCCTGTCGTCCCGCATGAAATAAGCTGATGAGCTTATTCTGGTGTAGTCGAAGTTGAGCCAGAAGTCCTCGAAGGAGGCGTCCGCGTCGGCCCTGGAGAGGTAGCCCCCCCGGACCATGTCGTCGAGGACGCTCCGCTGGCGTTCCATGGCCCGGTTCGGGTAGTCGAAGGGATTGTAGTAGGCGGGGTTGGAGAGCTGAATCACCAGAATCGCCGATTCCGCCGGGGTGAGGGTTTCGGCGCTGTGGCCGAAGTAGTATTTTGACGCCGCGTTCACCCCGTAGGTGCCCCCGCCGAAGTAGATCTTGTTCAGGTATTGCTCCAGGATTTCTTCCTTTGAAAAGCGCCGCTCCATCTGAATGGCCCACCACAGCTCCTTGAGTTTTCTGGTGAGGGAAATTTCGGTCCTGTCCGTGTAGAGGGTGCCGGCGATCTGCTGGGTCAGGGTGCTGCCTCCCCCCAGGGACCTGCGGGTGACGACCCCGAGGGCGGCCCGGAGAATCGCCTTGACGCTGAACCCGTGGTGGGCGAAGAACACCCCGTCCTCCCTGGTGATGAGGGCGTCCAGGAGGGTCTGGGGCAGCAGTTTGAGGCCGATGATTTCGCGTTTTTCGTCCGCGGCAAATTCCGTGATGACCTCGCCGTTGATGTCGAGCAGCCGGGTGGGGAGGGCGGTTGAAAACTCGGTAAAATTTTCCGTATTGACGATGTTCGCGTACACGGAAAACGCCGCCCCAAACGCACCCCCCAGGACGACGGCCCCCAGCGCAAAGAACGTGAACACGGCGGCGGTCCGCTTTCGTATTCTGTGATTCACCGGTAAACAGGATATAAAATCCGGGAGGAAATGTCAAGCTGCCGTAATGCCCCGCATACTTGACGTTGTCCTGTTTTTCCGTATATGCTTATCCTGTGAAAGGCTCAAAACTTTTCCGCCATTTGGCGGCGGCCCTTATTCTTGCCGCCCTGTCCGCGTGCAAGGACGCCCCCCCGGTCATTCGGGACGTGCAGTTTAAAGCCGTGTTCGACTATGGGGGGCCCGGCCAAAAGCCCACGGTTCAGGCCCTCCTCTTTGTCCAGCCCGACACGGACGTCACCCTTACGGACAGGATTCAGCTCCGGGAACTTGCAACCGGATACGTCTGGACCATCGAAGACCCGGCGGTGCTGGAAAAGAGCGGCAAAGCCTGGGCCGGAGGCGTCCGGCTGGCCCGGCCGGGGGGGGCCTTCAGGAACGGGGAATACCTCGTGCGCTACATCGACACGGCGGAGCGGGAGAGCGAACTCGTGGTCACCCTGGCTTATCCGGCGGAGCTGCCCGGCCTCACCGCGGATGGGGCGGCAAAAATCGCGGACACGGGGTACACCGCATCCGTCGCCCTCTACGACGGGGAAGAAAACCTGATGTATTTTGACAAAAAAAGGGACCGCTGGACAGAGGACGCCGCGATTTTGGCGGACTATCCGAATGCGGTGTTTTCCAGGGAGTGCCTTTCTGGTCCGGGGTATTCCGCGGACATCATGCTGCCCCTCAAAACCCTCGAAGGACGGCAATGACCGGACCTCTTCCGGGGGATTCCATCAAAACCTATGTGCTCAGGCGGGGGCGTATGCGGGACGCCCAAAGGAACGACTATGCGGCCCTCTCCCCACAGTTCTGCATCCCCTTTTCCCGGGGGCTCCTTGATTTTCAGGGGGTCTTCGGCAACAGCAATCCCGTGGTCATGGAAATCGGCTTCGGCATGGGCGGGGCCACGGGGGAGATCGCGGAAAAAATGCCGGAGACGAATTTTCTGGGCATAGAGGTGCACACCCCCGGTGTGGCGCGGCTCCTGGGGGACATCAGGCGGAAGGGTCTGGGGAACATCCGCATCATCGAGCACGACGCCCTGGAAGTGTGCGCCGTGATGGTGCCCAGGGAAAGCCTTGCGGGGGTTCACCTCTTTTTTCCAGACCCCTGGCCCAAAATGAAACACCACAAGCGGCGGCTCGTCACGGAATCCAGAGTCGCCCTGATCAGGTCACTCCTTGCGCCGGGGGGATATTTCTATTTCATCACCGACTGGGAAGAGTACG
This sequence comes from Spirochaetaceae bacterium, assembly GCA_031272345.1. Taxonomy (GTDB): domain Bacteria; phylum Spirochaetota; class Spirochaetia; order Treponematales; family Treponemataceae; genus JAISTZ01. The sequence continues at coordinate 4,359 of JAISTZ010000047.1, forward strand.
CCCGGTCCAGCCTGGAGATTCTCACCGCCGCGCCGGACCTGCGGAACCCCTATCCGGGGTTTGCCCCCACCCAGGACTGGCGGCCCCAAACAAAATTCGAGGGCCGGGGCAGGAAGGAAGAGCGGGCAATCTGGGAGCTCTATTTTGTGAAAAAGGGACTGGGGGATTACCACACGGCGCTGCGCCCGTCTCCGGCGGCGGAAAAGTAGGGGGGCAGGCGGCAACCGAAGTTGCTCTCCCTAGGCTGTTTTTGCTGCCAGGGGGATTATTCGTTCAAGTTCCGGCGCGATTTGCTGCATTATGCGGGTGGTTTCTATATGCTCCTGGAGGCGCAGGAAATAGCCTTCGGACAGGGCGAACAGGCGGGTCAATCGCAAATCCGTGTCGGCGGTGATGCCCCTGCGCCCGTTTACTATGTCGGTAATGCGGCTCGGAGCAACGCCGATAGCCCGCGCCAGGGCATTTTGGGACAGGTTGTAGGGCTCCATAAATTCTTCCAAAAGGATTTTCCCTATGTGGTCAAGCGCTATATAGTCAGGCATACATAACCTCCGGTATTCTCTATTCTATACTACGGAATACAGAAAGTCAAGCAGATGGCGCGTTTTTTTTAACGGTGATAGTCCACAATTTCAACATGCTCGGCGCACAAGGCGCCCGGCATATACGCCGGGCGCCAGGGAGCCTGAATTCAGGCTACTTTACGATGTAATACGTAGCCCCGTCTCCGGCACTGCTGAGGTTGGTGATCTTGCCCTCGACGATGTAGGTGCTGCCATTTGCAAGTGTTGTGGTACCGGTACCGGCGCTGGCCGTTACGCTGGCGATCACATCATAGGCGGTGGTAGCGCTGCTGCCGCCAGAGGTGGTGAATGCGGTCAGCTTGAGGGCGTCACCCACGGCGACGGAAAGGGCGTTGCCGTTGGCCAGCTTGGCGGTCGTTGTGCCATAGGCGGTGTATGTCGCGCCGACGGCGGTAGCCAGAGCCCCCTGCGGAACAAGCCGTATTTTCTTGTACAGTATTGTAGTAGCAGGTGTATAGGTACCTTCAGAAGTGCTGGTGAGCAGATCATAGACCGTGCTTAGAACGCCGGTAGTCGTTGTGAGTACCGACAGTTCTTCATAGTCACCGGTTGTGCCGCTGTAAGTAGCTATCTTCCCGTCAGTACCCGCAGTGTACGCGCTGTAATTGGAGGCGGCGGACACGCTTTCCACGATGTACTTGCTGGTGGTGGCAAAGGTGATGCTGCCGGTGTCCGTTGTGGTGGACACCACATCATAGAATTCCCCGGAGCGTGTGTCGGTTGCAACGGTGATACCGGTCAGGATGACCACATCACCCGTACTGTAGGTCACGGATCTTCCCGCCGCGTCCTTGGTGATGCTCGTGTAGAGGTGCGTCCTATTGTTGTCACCGTCAAAGACTGCCGCCGCCGGAATCTTCCTGACGAACTTGTAGACGCTGCCGAGTGTGAGCTTGTTCGCCGTGCCGGTGGTCCCGTCAGCGGCGAGTATGTCGTAGACCGTGCTGACAGTCCCGACGCTCGTGATTCGGATCAACTCGACCAAATCGTTCTCGGCCCCCGAGGTAATCCCCGTGTAGTCCTTTCCCGTGGCGCCGGTCCCCGCAAAGAATCCGCTGCCGCTAATCACCTTGTAGGTGTGAACCCCCACTGTGACGGGCGTGTTCGGCAGGGTTCCCGCAATTTGGACCTTGTAGGCATTGCCGCCGTCCCATTGCACGTAGTCCCCAGCATTGGCGTAGGAGGTGAGGACGGTGTTCGTCTTCTCCTCCGTGGCGTTTTCGCACCCCAAGGTGAGCATAGCTGCCAGCACGAGTGCGGCAGCTCCCAAAAGTAGACTCAGTTTCTTCATTTTGAGTCCTCCTTGCGTTTTATCGCCCCGCCTAGGGCAGGGCGTCCCCCCAACGGGGGGTCAAAAAAGATAAGGAGTGTGTGTTGAAGGCCGGCCTTGTGAGAGCTATACTTCCAACGCACACATCGTGTCCCCCGGAAGCGTGTAAATTTCTCAGGTTCACCGCCTCCGGGGGTTATCTTTTTTTATACAATTCAAAGATGGTGCCAGGCACATGCGCCTGGCACCATCTACCTGGCGCCGGCACATGCGCCTGGCGCCGTCTATAAACAGGAGAAACCCCCGGCCCCTAAGAGTCTCAAGAAATGGGCCGGGGACTTCTCCCTACGGAATCCCCGTGTAACACTCTAGATTTAGAGTTGTTCACAGTATACCCCGACTCTACATTTAGAGTCAAGCCCATGGAGCAAGAAACTGAAAGAATTTTAGAAAATATTCGCAAAAAAAGACTAGAAAATCAGGTTTCGGTGCTCAATTTGGCGCTCACGGTGGGTATTTCCCACAGCCACCTGTACTATATAGAAAGCAAACGGGTTGTCCCCTCTGTCGATGTGGTCGTCAAAATCGCCAAGGCCCTCAATCTCTCCATAAAAGACTTCCTGGCCTGAAGTAGACTCTTTTCTTTCTCCGTGCTATACTGGGGTTATGGAAAATCCACAATCTAGCCGCAGACGGCTGTGGGGCTGCGTGTTTGCTGTCATGGTGTGCCTCACCGCTTTTGCGCTCATTTCGCCCGCCCTTGCGGAGACCCCGGCGGGGTCCTCCAAGACAAAGGCCCGGCAGTACATCGACCTCATCGGCAGCGTGTTCGACTTTGTGCAGCAGAACTACGTGGATGAGGTGAATCCGGAGACCCTCTACCGGGGGGCCATGGAGGGGATGCTGAAATCCCTGGGGGACCAGCACACCTCCTATCTTCCCCCCGACCAGATGCGGGGCCTCACGGACACCACATCGGGCAAATTCGGCGGGGTGGGGCTTTCTATCTCAAAGGTCACCGTGCCGACCCCGGATCGGCCCGCCTATGTGGAAGTCGCTTCCCCCATCGAGGACACCCCGGGCTACCGGGCGGGCATCCTTGCGGGGGACTACATCGTCACCATAAACGGCGAGTCCACCGCGGACATCACCCTGGACCAGGCGGTCGGCTTGCTCCGGGGCCCCGAAGGCACCGATGTCGACCTGGTGATCCGCCGGGGCAAGAACATCGAATTCCCCGTCACCCTCACCAGGGCGCTTATCGAACTGCCCACCGTCAAATACGGCATGATTGATTCTTACGGGTACCTCAAGATAATCGAATTCACCCCGAACACGGCCCAGCGGGTGCAGACCGCCCTGGATTCATTTTCCGCCGCCGGGTTCAAGGGACTCATCATAGACCTGCGGAACAACCCCGGGGGCCTCATCACGAGCGTGGTCGACGTGGCGAACAAATTCATCGCGTCGGGGCTGATCGTCACCACAAAGAGCCGGTTCGTCATGGAAAATTCCGTGTACACCGCGGTCACGGCCCGGAAGACCATGCCGAACAACGTCCCCATCGTGGTGCTCATAAACAAGGGGTCCGCCAGCGCGTCGGAAATCCTCGCCGGGGCCTTAAAGGACCACAAGCTGGCCTACCTGGTGGGCGAAAAAACCTACGGCAAGGGCTCGGTCCAACAGCCGGTCCCCCTCCCCAACAAGGACGGCATCAAAATCACCATCGCCCGGTATTACACCCCCAGCGATTCAAACATCGACAAGGTCGGAATCCCCCCGGACAGGCAGATTGACTACCCCCCCTACACGGAAAAGGAGGAGGCGGTGTTTTCCAGGCTCGTCTCGGACAACGTGATTCCCCCCTACGTCGAGGCCCACCCCGGCATGGGGGAGGCCCAGATCGCCTCCTTTGCGGACACCCTCAAGAAGACCTACGACCTGGACATCCGCCTGCTCCGCCGTCTGGTCCGCATAGAAGCCACCCGCACAAAACCCTCGGCCCTCTACGATTTGGATTACGACATCCAGCTTGCGGAGGCCATAAAAATCCTCCGGACGGAGAATTTTACCGCCCTCATGGGCGCCGCCAAGACTATCCGGGAGCTCCAGGAGGACGCAAGGACCCTGGCCCTCTCCCAGGGCGAGGCAAAAAAGGCGAACTAGGTGCGGCAGCTCATCGCGGAGGAGGCCCCCCGGGACGGCGCGCTGACTCTTTCCCCGGAAAGAATCAAATACCTCCGCCGGGTCCTGCGGTTCAGCGAGGGTGAACTGGTGCCCGTGCGGCTGCCCGGCAACGAGCTGCGCCGGATGACCCTTGCCAGGGGGGCCGGGGGGGAGTGGTTTTTGCGGGAACGCCCCGGTGAGCGGGGGGATTCCCCGGCCGGGGACAACCTGTTCGACCGGGTGGAATTCGCGCTCCTGCAATTTCTGCCGAAATTCACCCGGATGGACGTGATCGTGCGCCAGATGACCGAGTGCGGGGTGCGGTTCATCCTGCCGGTGCGGGGGGAATTTTCGCCCCCCGGAGACCCCGCGTCCAGGGCGCTCCGGTGGCGGAACATCATCCGGGAAGCCCGGGAGCAGAGCGCGTCCCCGGTGCGGACGGAATTGCTCGACCCCCTTGCGCCCGAAGACGCCCTTGCATGGGTTGTGTCCAGGGGGAGGGAGCTGGGGGGCCGCACCCTGCCCGTCATGCTCCACGAGATTCGGGGGCAAAGTTCCCTCTCCGGTCTGGCTGCGGGGGGCGGCGTCCGCCTGGCCGTGATAGCCGTGGGGAGCGAGGGGGGCATGAGCGACAGGGAACAAGGGGCGTGCCTTGACGCGGGTTTTACGGGTGTGCATTTTAGGACGAACATTTTGCGGGTGGACACCGCCGCCCTCTACGGCATGGCCGCCCTGCAATCCGCACTGGCCATAGGAGACATTGATGGAGAGACAACGACTGAACATTCTCAACGTGCCCGTTGACGCGGTCCCCGCGGGGGACTTTGAAAAGGTCATCCTGGATTTGCTGCAAAAGGACGGGCCCAAGCAGATAATCTTCCTGTCCCTCTGGGACCTCCTCAAGGCCAGGGGCAAGAGCGACTTCGCCCTTTCGGTAAAGAGCGCGGATCTGGTGCTGCCCGTCTCAAAGAGCATCCTCATGGGCGCGCGGTTTTTGAACCTCCCCGCGCCTGAGCGGTACAATCCCTTTGAGGCGGTGATTTCGATCCTCTGTGTGCTCGAGTCCCACAACAGGACCCTCTACCTGCTGGGGGGCAAGAAGGCGGTCCTCATGGAGGCGGAGCGCAATGTCCGGGCCACCTTCCCGAACATGCAGATCGTCGGGCGCTTCACGGGCTACTACCCCAAGGCCATCGAGGAGGACGTCATCACCGCCATCCGCAAGGCCACCCCCTCGGTGGTGCTCCTCAGCGAGGGGGTCCCGGACAAAAAAACCTGGTTCTACCGCCGGAGGGACCGGTTCAGCGCCAGCGCCTTCGTGTACTACCCCGAGGCGATCGGCGTCTTTTCCAAGACCGCAAAGCGCATCTCCAACCGCACCTTCGACAAGGGCAGGGAAATCTGGGTGGAAATCCTGCATAACCCCTTCAAGGTATTCCTCATCCTCCCGTACCTGAAATACCTGATACTGCTGCTGTTCTACCGGGGCAGAAACCGCCCGGGTTGACACAGGGCCGCTCACCGATCCGGCATAGCTCCGGGGCCGGTGTAGAGGTAGGCCGGGAAGCTTGCCTGGGGGGCAAGGCGGAGGAGTTCCAGCTCGGGAATCTGGGGCCGGGAGCGGCCGGTAAGAAAATCCATGAGCGGCCGCGGGGGCTTAAAATCAAAGTCGACGACATCTATCTTTTTACCGTACCTGTCTGAGCCGAGCTCGGCGGTGAATTTTTCGGCGGCCCCCTCCAGGGAGTCGATGCTGTCCACCAGACCCAGGTTCAGGGCCTGCTTCGCCGTGTAGACCCTGCCGTCGCTTCGGACCTTCACCTCCTCCTCGCTCATGAGGCGGGACCGGGCGACGATCGTGACGAACCGGCCGTAACATTCGTCCGCGATGGACTGCATGACCGACCGCTGTTCCTCCGTGAGGGGGCTGTCGAAGTTGAGCATGTTCTTGTTCTTGCCGGACGTGATGGTGGTGACTTTGATGCCGTACCGGGACATGAGCCCCGTCAGGTCGATCGACCGGCCCGAGATGACCCCGATTGAGCCCGTGAGGGTGTTCCTGTTCGCGGTGATCCGTTCCGCGGCGCAGGCGCCGTAGTAGCCCCCCGACGCGGCGATGGGGCCGAGGTAGGCCCGCAGGGCCTTGCCGGATTCCGCGTAGTCCCTGAGGGCCAGGTAGGCCTCGTCGGCCTGGTAGACCGCGCCCCCGGGGGAATCGATCACCAGGAGGATGCCCAGGTTCCTTTTGTCGTCCCTAAGCCTGCCGACCGTGCGGAGGAGCCAGTCCTGGTTGTAGTCGCGGTTCGATTCTTCGATGACACCCCGGACGTACACACAGGCGATGTAGTCTGAACCGGAAATTCGCGCCCGAATTCCGCGCCCCCCGGCGGGGGAACCGGAAAACGACATAACCGCGACAGCAAGGGCCGCAAAGATGATGCAGACAAAAATGATAACACCGGCGTTTCGTGCTTTCATAAATACTCCCCCTGAACAAACGTGAGAAAATCATACACCATTGCAAGGGCTTGCGCAAGTGTTGCTATATCCCGGGGCCGAAGACGTCCCAGGACCCGCCGCGCTTCAGGTACCACCGGGACTCCGCGGCGGTTCCGCCCTCTTCGTACCAGGTTATGCCCCCGTCGGTCCCCAGGGACGCGACGTGGTTTTTGATGACGAGGATCTTCCGGGAAAGCGCCGGGGGCCGGTCCAGCCGGACCTGGGAGCGGGACGCCGTGTTGTAGGCCGTGACGGTTGTCCTGGCGACGTTCGTGTAGAGAATCCCCCCGTACACGGCGGTGAAGGCGTCCACGTTTTCGTCGGGGAAGGTCAGCAGGGCCTGATTCGTCTGGGTTTCCGGGTTGTACGAGAAAATCGAAGTCCGCCTGGCGTTTCCTGAGGCGGAGATTGTGACGCCGTATACTGCCGCGCCCTCCGCCGCCGTCAGGGAAAAGGCGATTTCCCCGGACAGGGGGAGCCGCACGGTCTCCTGGGTGCGCACCCCCACGGAGATGAGGGGCGACCGGGGATTGTCCGCGGAGGTCTTTGCGATGATGAGCTCGTCCCTCCCGGCGAGTATGGCGTCCTGCACCCCGGTTCCGGTGTACACCTGGGACATTTTGCCCGTGTCCAGGGAATACAGGCTGACCCTGGAATTCCCCTCCACGATGACGACCCTGGTCCCCGAAGAGCGCAGGGAGGTGACGGAATTTGCCGGCGTGTAGATCGTCCGCCCCTTGAACTGGGGTGATTCCAGCAGGACCAGGGGTTTCTTCGTGTTCACGGACCACAACAGAATCGACCCGTTTGCGCACAGGAGATTCCTGTGGCCCCCGGTGTTGTCCGCGATTTTTCTGATGTCGTCTTCACCGCCGGAGAGGAAGACGGAAGCCGCCGTCAGGACACAGGCGCTTCCTCCGTCAAAAAGCGCGAGGTCCAGAATGGTCTGGTAGTCCTCCCCCGTTACGGCGGAGACGGGGGTGTCCGGGGCGAGGGAAGCGGCATACACATTCCCCGAAGCAGCCCCCGCGTACATCCCCCCGGCAACCAGGAACGACGAGAGGGCCGTCCTTTCGGGCAGGGTGAATTGCCGCGCCGGACGCGCCTGGGGAATCACGCCGGTTGTGGGAGGGTCGACATATTTCAGGGTTCCGGTCCGCGCGGAAAATTCCGCAACGTAGAGCCTGCCCCCTGATGACGAGAGCAGGGGATTCCGCGCGGGGATTCGGGCCAGGGTTTCGCCCGTGGTGGCAAGGAGCACGAACAGCTCCCCCCCCCGGCAGCCGGCGAGGAAGAGGTTGTTCCCGAACAAGACTATCTGGGACAAATCGGGCTCGCAGGGCAGCTTGGCCCGCTGTCTGCCGTTGCCCAGGTCGTAATACCCGATGTATCCCGAGGGGGAATAGATGACGCAGCTCCCCTCGGTGTCGCTGGATTCGATGAACGAGACCACCCCGGTTTGGGCGGACAGATTCCGCACGGAAGCCCCGGTGGCCGCGTTAAAGAAGAACACCCCCTGCACGGCGGCGGAACCGGCGGCCAGGTAGGAGCCCTTTTTTGTGAACCCCAGGGCGGTGATCGCCGTGGGAAAGGTCTTCTCGTATTTCCGGGTGAGGGTCCCCCAATCCCACACGGACACCCTGTGGAGGGAGAACCCGTCGGTTTCGTACACCGCGATGTCCTCCCTAGCCGGATGGAGGGCAAGCAGTTTTATCTGCAATTCGGAGATCTGATACTTCTTGCCCGTGCCCTGGGGGTTCCATTCGATCACGAAGCCGTCCTCCCCGGCGGAAAACACCCGGCCGTCCTTTCCGGCGAGGGCGCTCACCGGGCCCAGGTGTTTTTGCAGCCCCTGGGGGAAGGCGGAAAGGGGGATGAGAAAAATTATGACGGCAAGAACCGGGGGGGAGATTTTTTTCATTTTCTGAGGACTCCCAAAAAATATTTTGCGTCGCTGAACAGGGCGAATCCGAAGAGCAGGGCGATGAACCCGATGCCCGCGAATTGGATGTAGTAGAGGAATCGCGGGTTGAGGGGCCTGCGGATAATCGTCTCTATGAGAGAAAAAAACACGAGCCCCCCGTCGAGCAGGGGCACCGGAAGCAGATTCATGATGAACAGGGAAACGCTGATGAGGGCCAGCAGATTGAGCACACTGGTGAAACCATGGTTGAATCCCCCCTGGAATCCCGACTTCACCGTGTCGCCGATGATGTAGGAGATTCTGACGGGCCCGGACACGGAGCTGGAAAGGTCCGCCCCCCGGAAGAGCATCCCGATGCTCTTTACCGTAAGGCCGAGCATCTTGCCCGTCTCCGTCACCCCGTACCCCAGGGCCGGAATCAGCGAATACCGCTTTGACTTACGGGCGGGAACAGCGAAGGAAAAGGAATCCTCCGGCAAAGAAAGGGTGACGTCAAAGGGGGATTCCCCTCCGCCCGGGGACACGCGCCTGCACGTGAGCCGGGCGGTTGTTTTGCCTTCGAGGAGCTTGAACACCTGGGCCGCCGCAGCCACCTCCTCCCCGTCAACGGCGGTGATCACGTCGCCCCTTTGCAGACCCAACGCCCCGGCGGAGCTTTCCGGCGGGACCTCCCCCACCACCGGGTCGATCCAGTTGTACACGCCGATCTTTCCCGAAGCGCTCGATTTTTCCAGCGCCGGGTGCAGGGTGAGGCGGAGGATTCTGCCGTCCCGTTCAACCTCGGCGGAGACATCCTCCTCCGGGTGGGTGGCGATTATCCGGGTGATGTCCAGGAAGGTTTCCGTGGGTTCGTTGTTGAGGGAGAGGATTCGGTCCCCGGTTTTCAGCCCCTGGGACCGCGCCGCGGAAACAATCCCCGGGGAGATTTCGTCCGCCAGGATGATTCTGTTGTCCGCGGAGTAGTAGGTGTACCCCGCGAGGCCGATCAGGGTGAAGGCGAGGGCCGCGAAGAGGATGTTGCAGAAGGGCCCCGCGAAGGCGATGAACAGCCGCTTGAGGGGATGGACGCCGTAAAAGGACTCCGGGTCCCTGGGGAATTCGGTGAGTTTTTCGTCCAGGGCTTTTTGAAAATCCTTCTCCCCCTTCATGCCGCAGTAGCCCCCGAAGGGAATCAGGGAGAGCCGGTAATCCGTGGGGCCGGATTTTTTGTGCAGCACCACCGGGCCCATGCCGATAGAAAAGGTCTCCACGGTGACCCCGGAAATCCGGGCGGCAAAAAAATGCCCCGCCTCGTGGATGATCACGAGAAAACTCAACGCTATCAGCCCCAACAGGATGGTCATTCTGTCATTCCTTGCGTGATAATTTTTTGCGCCTCATCCCTGGCGGCCCTGTCCAGGGCGAGGATCTCCTCCAGGGTGTCCGCCCTTCCGCGCGCGCACCGGGCCATAACACGGGAGACGACCTCCGCGAATTGGGTGAACAAAAGCTTTCCCGAAAGGAAAGCTTCCGCCGCGGTTTCGTTGGCCCCGTTGTAGGCGATGCAGCCCGGGGGGCCCAGTTCCACGGCCCTGTACGCCAGGGGGAGCATGGGAAAATCTTTAAACCTGGGGGGGGAAAATGTCAATGCGCACCCCGCAAGATTCAATTTTTCAAAACCGTTGTGAACCGAGGCGGGATAGGTGAGGGCGTCCAGGATGGGATGCCGCATGTCGGGCCGGGATAACTGGGCGTACAATTCGCCGCTCCGTGTCACGATGAGGGCGTGGACGATGCTCTGGGGATGAATCACCACGGAGATGTGCCCGCCGTCCATGTTGAACAGGTAGGCCGCCTCGATCACCTCCAGGCCCTTGTTCGCCAGGGTCGCGGAATCCAGGGTGATTTTTTTCCCCATGCTCCAGGTGGGGTGATTGAGGGCCTCGTCAACGGTGATTGAATCGAAACTCCCCGCCGGACGCTCCCGGAAGGGCCCGCCGGATGCGGTAAGCACGAGGGACTCGGCCTCCCCGCGGAAATGTTCTGTCAAATGGAACAGGGCGGAATGTTCGGAATCCACCGGCAGTATTCTGCACTTGTTTTTGTCCGCTAGTTCTTTGATGAGGCGCCCCGCCGTCACGACGGTCTCCTTGTTCGCCAGGGCCAGGTCCATCCCGGCCTGGAGAGTCCACACCGAAGGCAGCAGGCCCGCGGCCCCGGAGATTCCGTTCACGGCGATGTCCCCGCCGGATTTTCGGAGGACCTCCCTGATCGCCTGGGGGCCCTCCCGTGAGGTGAGCGCGTAATTGGAGCAGCCGAATTCCTCCGCCAGGCCGAGCAGGCCCCCTTCGGACGAATGGGCGGACAATCCCGCAACCGTAAAATCGTCCCGGAATTCGCGGATGATGCGCGCCGTCTGCTGCCCGATCGACCCCGTGCAGCCGAGAATCACCACACGCTTTTTTGCGCCGCCCCTCATAAAATGTAGAGAAGTTTTGCCGCGATGTAGTAGACCGGAGCGGCCATCAGGATTGAATCAAGGGAATCGAGCATCCCCCCCCGGCCCGGAATCACCCTGCCGGAGTCCTTCACCCCGGCGGAGCGCTTGAACACCGACTCCGCCAGGTCGCCCAGAATCGACGCCAGGGCCGTGCACAGGCCCAGGCACACCGCCTTGACCCAGTGGCCCCCGAACACCTGGGGGAACAGCCGCCGCACCAGGAGGCCCACGCCGATGGACGCGCAGATTCCCCCGGTAAAGCCCGCGACGCTCTTGTTCCGGCTTGCGCTGAAAAGCCCCCGGTTCCCCTTGCCGAAGAGGTGGCCGAAAAACCACGCCAGGGAATCGCAGAGGAAGACCATCAGCAGGAACACGGAGATGTGCACCGTGGAATTTTCCCACACGGTCATCCGGGAGAGGAAGGTGATGATGTACCCCGCATAGATCACCGTAAAGAGTGACGCCGAAAGCCTGGGGTTTGATTTTTTGAAAAAATTCGCTTCGGTCTTTCCCTCGGGGAAAAAGACCTCCAGGACGACTAAAAACAGAATCACCACGATCAGCATGTAGGTGATGTACTCGAAGGCGAAACCCCAGATGGTGCACACGAGGCCCATCACGGGGAGGATGATGGTGGCCCCCATCACCGCGGGGGCGCTCTGCATGGGCACCGTGTTCCCCAGGAGGCGGTACATCTCCCTGGAGGACGCGACCGTGCACAGGATGATCGCTATGTGCAGGACCAGGTGCGAATAGTGGGGGATGCCCACGATCGCCATGATGAGGGGGATTCCCACAAAAAAAAGCACAAGCCGCTGCACGAGCTTTGTCATTGGACGCCTCCGAACCGCCGCTCCCTGCCGCTGAATTCAGCTACCGCGCGGGCGAATTCCTCCGGGGAATAATCCGGCCACAGGGTGTCCGAGAACAGGAGCTCCGCGTAGGCCGCCTGCCAGAGCATGAAGTTGCTGATCCGCTGTTCCCCCCCGGTCCGTATGAGGAGGTCCAGGTCCGGGGCGGACGGCGCGTCCAGGCAGGCGGCGAAGGACTCCTCCGTAAGGGCCGCCCCGCCGGCTCCGCGGGCTTTTTGGGCCGCCCGGACGATCTCGTCCCTGCCGCCGTAATTTATGGCAAGCGCCACGGTGAGGCCCGTAAAGGAGGCGGTGTCCTCCACGGCCCGCCGGATTTCCCCGGCGACTCCCTCAGGCAGGGCGTCCATGTTGCCGATGTGTTCGATGCGGACGCGGTTTTGCTTGTAAAATTCGAATTCGCCCCGCAGGTGCGTCATAATCAGCTCCATCAGGAAACCAACCTCTTCCTCGGCGCGCTTCCAGTTTTCCGTGGAAAACGTGTAGAGCGTGAGCCGCCGTATGCCCAGCCTGGCGGCCTCCCGGACAATCCCCTTCGCCGCGCCGAGCCCTTCCTTGTGCCCGGCGGTGCGGGGCAAACTGCGCCGGGCCGCCCACCGCCCGTTTCCGTCCATGATGATTCCCACGTGTTCCGGCAGCATCATCCTTCCATAATTTCTTTTTCTTTCTCCTCAAGAATTTTGTCGATGTCCTGGATGAATTTGTCCGTGGACTTTTGCAGCTCCGTTTCCTTTGCCTTGAGTTCATCCTCGGTCATCTTGCCGCCCTTCTGGGCCTTCTTGAGCTCCTCGTTCCCGTCCCGGCGGATGTTGCGGATTCCCACCTTGCAGGTCTCCGCGATCGACCTGGCCTGCTTGGAGAGCTCCTTCCGCCGCTCCGCCGTAAGGGGGGGGATGGCGATTCGAATCACCTTGCCGTCGTTGGAGGGGTTGAGCCCCAGCTCGGACTTCTGAATCTCCTTCTCTATCTCCGAGATGATCGACTTGTCGAAGGGCTGAATCAGGAGCATCCGCGCCTCGGGCACGGAGATCGTGGCCACCTGGTTCAGGGGCGTCTTCTGGTCGTAGTAGTCCACCCGGATCTTGTCCAGCAGGGACGGCGAGGCCCGTCCGGTCCTGATGGTTTTGAATTCGTCCCTGAGGGCGGCGATCGTTTTTTCCATCCGCGCTTTTGTGTCTTCGGCCATGTTATTCTCCGACCCGCACGAGCACTGTTTTGAGCAGCGTCAGCTTTGCCCCGGCGGCCTTGCCCACTTCTTCCATCTTTTTGGCCACCGTGAGCTTGTCGTCCTTTACAAAGGTCTGGTCCATGAAACAAATCTCCGCCAGGTGCTTGTTTATCTTGCCCTGCACGATGCCCTCTTTTACCTTGTCCGGCTTGTCCAGAGACGCGGTCTGCTTGGTGAAGATGTCCTTCTGCTCGGCGATGTAGGCCGCGTCAACGTCGGCGCGGGTGTTGTAGAGGGGGGTGAAGGCCGCGATGTGCAGGCAGCAGTCGTAGACGAATTCCTTCACCAGGGGATTGTCCGCGGCGCCCGCCGGGTCGGCCCCCACGATGACGATGACCCCGGTCTTCCAGTCCGAGGTGTGCACGTATTTCGCCGCCGCCGCCCCGGCGGGAATGTCGAGCACCAGGACCCGCTTTAAAGTCATGTTCTCCCGGATCTTGGTGGCCAGGTTCGACAACATCCCCGAGAGCTCGTCGTTCACGGAGGTGTAGCCCTTTTTGATGGCGGCCTTGCAGATCGATTCCCCCAGGGCCACGAATTCCTCGTTCTTGGCAACGAAGTCGGTCTCGCAGGTTATCTCGCACAGGGCGATTTTGCCGCCCTCAGCCACGATGAACACCCTGCCCTCGCCGGTAATACGGCCGGCGCGTTTTTCCAGGGCCGCAAGGCCCTTTTCTTTGAGGAGCTTCTCCGCCTTGGCGGCGTCCCCCCCGGCTTCCTCAAGGGCCTTCTTGCACTCCATCATGCCCGCGCCGGTCCTGTCCCGGAGGGCCTTTACGTCTGTCGCTTTTATTTCCATAGTTTGTTCTCCTTGATGGGGCCCCTTGCCCCGGTTATTCCTTGTAGAGTTTTTCCTCGTCGATCAGGTCGTCTTCCTCCTCCGCCGGGGGCGCCTGGTCCTCTTCCTTGGGCTCCTCGGGGGTGTAGTTGCTGTAGTCGATGATTTCCTCGTCCTCATCCTTGTTGATGATGTCCTCGGTGAGGGCCCGCTCCTCGTCTTCGTCCTGGAGGTTCTCGATGATCTTGAGGCCCGTCTCGTTGTCCGCCTCGATGACCGCGTTGGCGACGATCTGGGTGAACAGGGTGATGGCGCGGATGGCGTCGTCGTTGCCGGGGATGGGGAAGTCGATGCCCTCGGGGTTGCAGTTGGTGTCCACCACCGCCACGATGGGGATGCCCATGCGGCGGGCCTCAGCCACGGCGATGGCCTCCCGCTCGGTGTCGATCACAAAGATGATGCCCGGCAGGTCCTTCATCTCCTTGATGCCCCCCAGGTTCTTCTCCAGTTTGGCCTTCTCCTTTTGCAGGGAGGCGATTTCCTTCTTGGTGAGGTTCTCGAAGGTGCCGTCCACTTCCATTTTTTCCAGCTTCTTGAGCCGCAGGAGGGACTTTTTGATGGTGGCGAAATTGGTGAGCATACCCCCCAGCCAGCGGTTGGTGACGTAGAACATGCCGCACCGCTCCGCTTCCTTGGCGATCGCCTGCTGGGCCTGCTTCTTGGTGCCCACAAACAGCACCGTCTTGCCCGCGCTCGTGGCCTTCCGCACCGCCTCATACGCGTCTTTGATTGAGACGATGGTCTTTTGCAGGTCGATGATGTGAATACCGTTCCGCTCCGCGAAGATGTACTTCTTCATGCGGGGATCCCAACGCTTGACTTGATGCCCGAAATGGACGCCGGACTCAAGCAAGCTCTTCATGGTGACTACTGCCATGATAACTCCTTCATCGCCGCCAGCGGCGGCTTCCTTCTCTGTTTCTCATGCGGCAACGCCGCATGGAGGTTCGGTTTCCGCCGGGACTGACCATCCGCGGACGGAAAGGGCGGGGTTTCTGCCCGGGTAAAGCTGAAAATTCGACGCTTTTCAGCTTTGCCCCTGGAATACATACCCCCGCGAAACCAATATATCATACAATTCAAAGATTGGCAAGCCCACAACCCCGCTGGGGGACCCGAAAATTCGCGAAATAAACCGCGCCCCCCTCCCCTGGATGCGGTAGCCCCCGGCGGCCCCCCGCCACTCCCCGGTGTCCACATACCAGGCGATTTCCCCTTCGTGCAGGGTCTTGAAGGTCACCTCCGTGGCGCTCGTCCTGGTGTCCACCCTGTCACCCCTGCGGAGAGCAAGGGCGCTGTACACGGTGTGAGTCCTGCCGGAAAGGGCCCCCAGGAACCGGGCCGCTTCCGATTCGTCCCGGGGCTTGCCGTAGATCCTCCCCCCCAGGACGACCACCGTGTCCGCCCCCAGGACCCACCCCGCCCCGCCGGGCACGCTCCGGGCCTTCCGTTCCGCCAGATACCCCGCCGCCGCGTCCGCGGACATATCCTCCGGGAGGGTCTCGTCGCATTGGGGAAGCGCGGTTTTAAAGGGGATGCCCAGGCCCGTGAGGATCGCCCCCCGCTGGGGGGAGGACGACGCGAGGATGAGGGGTTCCACGGCGTTCATGGGAAAAGCATAGCGGAAAAATGCGGGAATGGGCGGAAATTCGGCAAAAAAATGCGCGGGATTGACAAAAAATTCCAAAAAGTGTATGTTTATACGTGACCATGAGAGATTAGCTCATTTGGATAGAGCGTCGCCCTCCGGAGGCGAAGGTGGCAGGTTCGATTCCTGTATCTCTCGTGCCCCCGGCGCCGGGCGCATACGTCCGGCGCCGAAGCTCTTGACGCCCCTCCCCCTTTCCTCTATGCTATCCGCATGGACAAACTGAGGCTCCTCCTTCCCAAGGGGCGCATCTACGGCAACGTGATTTCCCTTTTCAGCGGCGCGGGCATCCAGATTGTGCTGCCCGAGCGGGCCTACCGCCCGATTGTCAACCAGGACGACCTTGAGGCCAAGGTGATGAAGCCCCAGAACATCGGCAAGCTGCTGGAACTGGGGTCCCACGACGCGGGCTTCACCGGCTACGACTGGATCAGCGAGACCTCGGCGGACGTGGAAGAAGTGATGGACCTGGGGTTCGACAGAGTCCGCATCGTAGCCGCGGTTCCGGCGGAGATTGACGACAGGGCCCTCAGGTCCCGCAGAATCATCGTGGCGACCGAATACGAGTCCCTTGCCCGCCGCTGGCTCACCGGCGGGGGGTACGACTTCCTGATAGTGCGCACCCACGGGGCCACCGAGGTCTTCCCCCCGGACGACGCGGACATGATAATCGACAACACCTCCTCCGGCAGGACCCTTTCCGAGAACGGCCTGCGGATCGTGGACACCCTCATGGAAAGCTCCACCCGGTTCTTCGCATCAAAGGCGGCCCTCCGGGACAGGGCCAAACAAAAGAAGATTCTCGAACTAAAAATGCTCTTCGACGGGGTGCTGAACGCCCGGAACAGAGTCATGCTTGAGATGAACGTGCCCAGGGACAAATTCCCCACCCTGGTGCGGGAGCTCCCGGCCATGCGGAGTCCCACCGTGTCCCCCCTCTACGGGGACGACGGGTACGCCATAAAAATCGCCGTGCAAAAAAGCGAAGTCCCCCAACTGCTCCCCAGGCTCAAGGAGCTGGGAGCCTCGGACATCCTGGAATACGAACTGAGGAAGGTGCTCGCATGAACCAACGGATTGCTGAAGTGCGCCGCAAGACCGCGGAGACAGAGATTTCCCTCACCCTGAATCTTGACGGAACGGGCCGATGTGACGTGGATTGTCCGGTGGGATTCCTGGGCCACATGCTTGCGTCATTCTGCAAGCACGGGCTCTTCGACCTCTCCGGGTCCCTCAGGGGGGACCTCCAGGTTGACCAGCATCACCTGGTGGAAGACACGGGCATCGTCCTGGGCATGGCCTTTGCCAAGGCCCTGGGGGATTGCCGGGGGATCTTCCGCACGGGCTACTTCGCCTTCCCCATGGACGAGACCCTGGCCACGTGCGCCGTGGACTTCGGGGGGCGGAGCTTCCTGGTGTGCAACACGGACCTCTCGGAGGCCCCCCTGGTGTCCCTGGGCGCGGACGGCAGGGAGAGCTCCTTCCAGACAGACACCTTTGAGGACTTCTGGCAGGGCTTCGTGTCCGGCGCGCGGTGCAACCTCCACCTGGACATCCTCCGGGGCCGCAGCGACCACCACAAGATGGAGGCCCTGTTCAAGGCCGCATCCAGGGCCGTCCGCGCTGCCGTCGCCGTGGATCCGCGCCGGGCGGACGCGATTCCCTCGGCCAAGGGCGTCATCGTGTAGGGACACGCTGACGGAGGCCCTGAACGTGTCCGCCAAAGGGGAGCGGCTCGCCGGGCCGGGCTCATCACAAGAAAGTGTTTATTCTCCATGGAGAGACACGACTTGTAACTCCGCAACCGGTATACGGAACAATGGCTTTGTTGATTTTTCAAATGTCAGGAATTCATCCGCTCCGGCGGCGATTGCAGAAGCTGCATGAAGAGCATCCATCGCCGCAAGTCCATACATTGATGCAAGTTCTTTTGCTTTTGCGACAATTTCATCGCTGGAATTCACATATTCAGATTTACGGAACAGCGCTTCCGTAAATTCCACCTGGTCATGTTTTTTGTTGAAACGCATTTTGGGAAGGGTCTCAAGTTCCAAATAATCACTTACGATAAACTGAAGACCAGCATCGTTGACGATGGCAAGAGACCGTCTCGCAAGCTCCTCAACCGGGGAAAACACATTGATAATCAGGCTGGCGTCAAGGTATTTTCTGATTTGCCCCATAATTTGCCCAGGCCGTCGTAACCGGCGCGTTCCTCTTCCAGGGCTTTCAACCCCTCGTCAACGGTAAAAGCCTGCAATTCCCCCTTACGGAACGCCGAATTCCTGCACTTTATCAAAAGCTCGGCAAGTTCTGTTTTGGGGGTGAACTCAAAACTCCCCTTGTCTGTCAGAACCGTCATCGGTTTGGGGTCTTTCAAGATTCCATTCATGCGGACCTCCATGGAATCCAATCTACCACAAAAAATCTGAAATTTCAACCTGCTGCCGGCACGGGGATTAGGGGTTTATGCCGCCATAGCGCCCGGCGATGCTGTGCATCAAATCGGTCATGGCGCTATCCGCGGCGTTTTTCAGCTCAAGCTTTTTTTCGTTTATCAACTCGCTGATTCCGTAGAGGGGGCTTTCGTTCCGCTCCCGTTCCGGCGCTTCCTCTGCGGGGATGAGCAGCCGGTAGGGGTCGGTCCCCAGGGCGCGGGCGATTTTTGCCAGGGTCTTGTCGCTCACCCAGGTTCTGCTGTACTCGATGTCGGCCATGTAAGAGAAGGAAATCTCAGCAAATTCCGCGAGCTGTTCCTGTGTAAAATGCATCGCGTTTCGTGCGCCACGAATGTTATACGCAAGAATTTTCCGTAAATCATCAGAATTCCCCATAAAAATTTAGTATATGACAACATCGCTTATTGACAAAATATGATAATGTCACATACTTAAACAACCGATATGAGCACAAATTGCCAAAACCGCATTTTTTGCCTCATGGCGCTCATCCACGCCGGACTTTTCGCCCAGAACGCCGCCCCCGATTGGGTCTACGACAGGGACGCGGTGTACCCGGCGGCCTTCTACATCACCGCCTAGGGGGAAGGGCGCACCCAACCGGAGGCGGAAAACCGGGCCGTGTCATCCATCGCGCTCTTTTTCGACACCCAGGCGGACATCAACAAGGGCGTCCTAAAGGAATACAACGACGCCGTCTCTCCGGAGGGGACGAGCGAATTCTCCAAAAAAACCTACACCACCGAGGACATGCGGATCTCTTCGGGGGCGGAATTTTTGGGTGTGCGGTTCGCCCCGGCCTGGCGGGACCACAAGCGGAACGTCTGGCAGGTCCTGGCCTACATCGACAAGCGGGAAGCCGCGGGGATATACGAAGCCCAGATTCGCCAGGGGATGAATTCCGTGGAGGCCCTGTGGAAGGACGCCGGGGACGAAACACCCCTGGCCGCGGCGATTCTCTTGTCCCGGGCAAAAAAAATCGGCGCTGTTGCGATGGAGGAGATACGCCTTGCCGCAAAGGTCGACCCGGACACGCAAAAATACCGGGCGGACACGGCGCTCCTTGCCCAGGTGGATTCCGCCCTCAGGGCGGCCAGGCGGGGGGTGAGTTTTACCGTGCGGGTGACGGGGGCGGATTCCTCGGGACAAATTCAGCGGGCCTTGGAGTCGCTTTTTGAGCGCTACGATTTTGTCACCGAAGGTGACGGCGGCATCTACACCGTAACCGCCGCCGTGAGCGGCCAGGAAGAGGGGACCTCCGTGGGGGTGTTCGTGCGCTGCGGGGTCACCGTGCGTGTGCGCGACCCGGACAGGCGAACCCTGCTTTCGTACAGCAAAAACTACCCCAGGGTGAGCCACAACACCGCCGCCGAGGCGTATACCAGGGCCTACGCCGGGATCGAGCGCGACCTGGAAGAAAATTTTGTAAAAAAACTCGCCGGATTATTCGGGGAGTAAAAATAATCAATGTGACTTTAGGAGGTCAACATGAAAAAGGTTCTTGCAATAGCTGCGGCGCTGATCGTTTTATGCGTTGCGGCGGCGGCTGTTTTGGGATGCGCAAGCGCCCCGGCCCGGTCAAGCGAAAGCGGCCCGTCCCAGGGCGCGCAGACCGTGCCCCGGACGGCCCTTGATTACAAAATCACGGACTGGCAGGGCGCGTCCCTGGGCCGCGAAGTACCCGCCTGGGTCGACTACGCCTCTGACCGCGACAAGCCGGGCCTGAGCCGTCTTCTTAAGCTTGAGGGCAAAGAAATCTACATCTTTGACGAAGAAGGCGCGGACCTCGACCTGATCCGCGCTGACGCCGAGATGAATGCCTTTGCCGAAATCGCCGTGCAGATACAGAACGGCGTCACGGTAATCGGGGGCAGCAACCTCAAGGGATCAAAGGACGTGGTGGACTCAAAGCAGCAATTTTTGCAGCGCGCCGTGGGGGAATTTTCCAAGCAAAAAATTTCGGGCTTTATCCGGGACCGGGATTTTTGGCAAAAGCTGCACTACAACGACGGCCGCAAAACCGTAAGGTACTACGCGGTGTACGTGATTGATTCGGCGGACCTTAAGCTGCAAATCGACCGCGCCCTTGACCGTGTTCCCGCAGCAACCCAGGCGGAACGGGAGGCAAAGGAAGAAATCAAAAACGCGATCGACATCGCCCAGACACTTTTTGTGGAGGAGAAATAACATGCGGAATCATGCAAAACTGTTCGCCCCCCTGTGGGCACTCATTCTGGCCCTTGCAGTCCCCCAGGCGCTCCACGCGCAAACCGTCACCCTGGACGAGGGCATCGCAAACGCGGCGCAGAACATCACCGACAAGCTGGAAGGCGCATCGGTGGCGGTGTTCAATATCCAGTCCGATTACGATTCCCTTTCGGACTACATCTTTGACGAGCTTACCATCGCCCTTTCACACGCCGGGGCGGACGTGCTTGACCGGAAGAATATGGACATCGTGAATCTGGAAATCACCGAATTCGGCAGAAGCGGAGCCCAGGACATGAACACCGTCCAGGACTTTGGAAATGAAATCGGCGCCAAGGCGGTCATCATCGGCTCGTTTGCCAAAGCGGGCGCGCATTACCGGTTCCGAATCCAGGTGATAGAAACCGAAACAAAGCGTGTGCTCCCGGCGAGTCAAACCCTTACGGTGCGGGAAGACGAGGCGCTCCTTACCCAGATGGGCATCACCCTGCAAAGGCGCACCCAGTTCACGGCCCAGCAGAAAACGCAAGCGGGTTTGAAGAATCTTCTCGCCGGTTGGGGGTCCTATTCCATGGGTGACCCCCTGGACGGCACACTCGTTTTGGTCGCCGAAGTCGGCGGGTATGTTCTGGCGATTGTCGGGGCGGGTATGGCGCTTGATGCGGCAACCGCAGCCGACAATGCGGGGAAGGCAGCAGGCGACAGGGCGTCTGCAAACGTATCTTATGCCGAATGGGCGGCTGATTCAAAGGCCCGGGAAAAAGCCTACCAAAATGCCTACGACGACGCCTATTGGGAAACATATAATAAAAAATGGGAGAGCGCCACACCGCTCCTCGTCAGCGGCGGCATCATGCTCGCGGGGGGCATCATCTGGGGGTTCGTCGCGCCCTACGTGTACGACAGGCCCCAAACCGTAAAGACCACGGCCAGGGCGTCCGGCCCCGTGCCGCGCATCGGCCTTACGGCGGCGCCCTCGGGGGCGCTTGCGGGGGCTGTGTCCTGGCGGCTCGCCCTGTAGCAGGGGGCCCGGCGGCGGGCAGCGCCGCCGGCCCTCAAGCAGACTTGCTGTTGACTTTATCGTAAAATTAGCCTACATTTGATACAGAAACAATCAGTAAAGGAGTCGATCTGCCAGTCATCAAACCGGTATCTGATTTACGGAATTACACAGAAGTCCTGCGCGGTATTGCCGTGGGTGAGCCGGTGTTCCTTACCAGAAACGGCCGGGGCAAGTATGTCATTCTTGATATTGAAGATTACAGCAGAACCCAGGCCAGCATCAAACTGATGGCAGAACTGGAGAAGGGCCGCAAATCAGGGGAAGAAGAAGGCTGGATGACTATGTAAAAATTCTTTTCCCTGAAGTCCTATACGCTGGATCTGTTGATGATGCTGAAACATGAACTATACGCCCATAATTGACACGAGCGGCCCCGTCCCGCCACAATAGCTCCATGCACCGCTTGCAAAAAGCGCGGGGGTGGTGTATAGTTATTCGGGAACTTCAGTTTCCGAATAACTGCAAGACCTGTGAAGCAACCGATCGGGTTGCCCACACGTCCATGTCAGGAGGCGATATGGCATTATCAGCGGCAGAACGGGCAGAATTGATGAAGGATGTCCCCACGCTGGAGGAGTTCTGGGCGGCGCATATCAAGACAAAGCAGGAGTGGGAACAACAGTTCAAGCAATCCAGGGAAGACTGGGAGCAGCAGTTCAAGAAACTCAATGCTTTATTTGACCGGGTGGATAAGCAGATAGACGGGCTGGGGAGTACTGTGGACCGGGTGGATAAGCAGATAGGCGGCCTGGGGAGTACTGTGGACCGGGTCGACAAGCAGATAGGCGGCCTGGGGAATTCCATCGGGGGGCTGGTGGAGACGCTGATTGCGGCAAAACTCTGGGAGAAGTTTCAAGGCACCCCTTATAGCCGCCTGAAACGGGCGTACCGGCGGATGCAGGTCTTCGACGACACAAACATTGAGCGGACGGATATAGACATCCTGTTGTCTGACAGCGATCTGTGCATGGCGGTGGAGGTGAAGCGGGAACCCGACGAAAGGGATGTGGACGCCCATGTAAAGCGGATGGGGCTAATCCGGAAATATCCGCCCGCGGAGACGAAGGGGAAGACGTTGGTGGGAGCGATAGCCGGGGGCTATGTGCCCGGGGAGGTACGGGATTATGCGCACAGCAAGGGATTTTATGTGCTGGAGTTGTCCGGGGAAACGGTTGTGCTTGCGGAACCGCCGGCCGGGTTCAGGCCGCGGGAGTGGTAGATGATCCGCCACACCAGCTCCATGCCCAAAGGACGATTCGGCCCCTACGGCGGCCGGTACATTCCCGAAACCCTGATGAACGAGATCATCAACCTGGAAAAGGCCTACAACCACTACAGGGACGACCCCGCCTTCAACGGGGAACTCGGCGCCCTGCTCCGCTGCTATGCGGGACGGCCCTCGCTCCTCTATTTTGCCGCCAACATGACCGCTGACCTGGGGGGCGCCAAGGTCTACCTCAAGCGGGAGGACCTGAATCACACCGGGTCCCACAAGATAAACAACGTGCTGGGCCAGGCCCTCCTCGCAAAAAAGATGGGCAAGACCCGCCTCATCGCGGAGACCGGCGCGGGGCAGCACGGGGTGGCGGCGGCAACCGCAGCGGCGCTTTTGGGCATGGAGTGCGAAATCTTCATGGGGGAGGAGGACACAAAGCGGCAGGCCCTGAACGTGTACCGCATGAGGCTCCTGGGCGCGAAGGTGCATCCGGTGCTGTCGGGCACACGCACCCTCAAGGACGCGGTGAACGAAACCATGCGCGAATGGGTGAGCCGGGTGGCGGACACCCACTACGCCCTGGGTTCCGTGATGGGCCCCCACCCCTTCCCCACGATGGTGCGGGACTTCCAGAGCGTTATCGGACGGGAGGCCAGGGAGCAAATTTTGCGGGCCGAAGGCAAGCTCCCGGCGGCGGCAATCGCCTGCGTGGGGGGCGGGAGCAACGCCATGGGCCTCTTCTACCACTTCATCCCGGACAAAACCGTGCGGCTCATCGGGTGCGAGGCCGCGGGGCGGGGCATCGAAACGGGGGAGCACGCGGCGACCCTCACCACCGGAACCCCCGGGGTCTTCCACGGCATGAAGTCCTACTTCTGCCAGAACGGCGAGGGCCAGATTGCGCCGGTCTACTCGATTTCCGCGGGGCTGGACTATCCGGGAATCGGCCCGGAACACGCCCACCTCCACGACACGGGCCGGGCGGAATACGTGCCCGTCACGGACGAGGAAGCGGTCTCGGCCTTCGAGTACCTTGCCCGGACCGAGGGCATTATCTGCGCCGTCGAGAGCGCCCACGCCGTTGCATACGCCCGCGCGCTGGTTCCGTCCCTCCCCAGGGACGAAAGCGTGATTATCTGCCTTTCGGGCCGGGGCGACAAGGACGTTGCCGCAATCGCCCGATACCGGGGGGAGAATATCGATGAGTAGAATCCCCAATGCATTCAAAGACGGCAGGGCCTTCATCGGCTTTGTCACCGGCGGGGACCCCTCCCTGGAAAAAACCCGGGAGTTCGTGCTCGCCATGGCGGACGCCGGGGCGGACCTGGTGGAAATCGGCGTCCCCTTCTCGGACCCCATCGCCGAAGGCCCGGTGATTCAGGAGGCGAATCTCCGCGCACTCGCCGGGGGAACCACGGTGCAGAAACTCTTCACCCTGGTGGAAGACCTGCGCCGGCGCACACAAATCCCCCTGGTGTTCCTCACGTACCTGAATCCCCTGTTCCGCATGGGCTACGAAACCTTCTTCCGCCGCGCCGCCGAAGCCGGCCTCGACGGGGTGATTATCCCGGACCTGCCCTTCGAGGAGCAGGGTGAAGTGCGGGACATCGCATCCGCCGCCGGGGTCGACCTGATTTCCCTCATCGCGCCCACGTCGGCGGAGCGCATCCGGAAGATCGCCGCCGAAGCCCAGGGATTCGTCTACCTGGTGTCGTCCCTGGGGGTGACGGGTGTGCGGAAGGAAATCACCACGGACCTTGGGGCCATGGCCGGGGAAATCCGCGCCGCAGCCGGTGTGCCCGTGGCGGTGGGCTTCGGCATCCACACCCCGGAGCAGGCCGCCGACGTTGCGCGCGCCGCCGACGGCGTCATCGTGGGGAGCGCTATTGTCAAGATAATCGCCGAACACGGAAGCGGCGCGGCGCCCTTCATCGCGGAGTACGTGGGCCGGATGAAGGCGGCGGTGCAAAAAAATGAAAAATGACGTATACTCTTGGAAAGGACAAGAATGATGGAAGCGATAGTAAGAGTTATGGACGGCAATAGAATACCGGATTATTTTGACATTCCCGAAAAAATGCGGAACGAACGCATTCAAGTAATAATAGTCCCTTTTCCTGAGCAACAGGAAAAAATCGTACAGAGACCTTCCATCAACAGGGATATTATGCGGAAATTTCAAGCTATTGCAGAGTCCGGCGAATTCAAAGCGCATTTAAAGAGAAAACTGGCTCAGGGCGTTAAATTTGAATTTGACGCCCAAAAAATCATTGAGGGGACCGAAACTGAAGACGACAAACAAAATCGTTATAAGATGGAAAAACGCGCTTGGTCTGATTCTGTTGCGGATAGGGTTCGCCAGGGTGAATTATGACACCTCAGAATCTTATTCTTGATACAAACGCTGTGATTCGTTTTATTATCGGTGATGACATCGCCGCATTTGGAACGGTACGGGATATAATTATTGAAGAAGACTCTTGTACCGTACCTATCGAAGTTATTGCCGAGGTAGTGTATAACCTGCGTGATAAATATGGCATGACACGCCAGGAAGTAGCCGATAGAATAAAAGAATTCGCATTGATCAAGGAGGATATTATAGCTGAAACAAATGTTGTCCGGTTTGCCCTAAACCTTTACGCTTCATCAAAATTTGACTTTGTAGATTGCCTTCTTGACGGATACGCAAAAGAAAAGGGTATCTCAGTATTTACGTTTGACATTGATTTACGAAGACGTTTAAAGGAAAAAGCGTTCAATGCCTGAAATCGCAGCAGGAAACACAACAATGCTTCCCGGCGCCGGGGGCCGTGTGCACATCACGGGCATAAAGGGCACGGGCTGCGCGGCCCTGGCGGAAATTCTCTGCGCAAGGGGCGTGGCTGTTACCGGGAGCGACATCGGGGACGTTTTTTACACCGACGCCCTTTTGGCCCGCCTGGGAATCACCCCAAAGCTTTTTGCACCGGAGAACATCACGGCGGACACGGGCCTCGTTATCTATTCCGCCGCATACAACCCAGGGGAACACCCGGAACTGTGTGCGGCGCAAAAGCTGGGAATCCCCTGCATCTCCTACCCCGAAGCTCTGGGGCTTGTGTCGGCGGAGTGTTTCAGCGTGGGCATCGCGGGGGTCCACGGCAAGACCACCACCGCGGCCCTGGCGGGAATCCTCGCACAGGCCCTGGACCTGCCCGCCCAGGTTCTGGCCGGAAGCGCTGTCCCGGCCTTCGGGCAGGGGACGGGGAAATGCGTCATGTCTAACGGGAACC
>JAISTZ010000078.1 GCA_031272345.1 Spirochaetaceae bacterium
GCCTCCGAGGCGTCGCTGGGGTATTCGGAGCGGAAGAGGGACACCTCCCCGGCGGCCCCCTCCAGGGGGGCGTCCACCAGGGCGCCCGCCGCCGCCGCGATGGGGGAGGCGCACCGGAAACTCCGGCCCAGGTAGAATTGGGCCGCCTCCGGGTAGTCCGCCGTGAACCGGTCGATTAAACGCTTGTCCGAGCCCCGGAACCCGTAGATCGCCTGGTTCGGGTCCCCGATGACCCACAGCTTCTGCCCGCCCCCGGGGGCCGTTCCGGGGTGGGTGAGGAGCCGGAGGAGGGCGTACTGGGCAAAGTTGACGTCCTGGTATTCGTCCACAAAGATGAACCGGAAGCGCCCCTGGGTCTGGGCGCGGACGCCCGGTGAATCCGCCAGGAGCCGCACCGTCCGCGCAAGGAGGCCGTCGAAGTCCAGGGCGCGCCGGGCCGCAAGCCTTTCCTGGTAGACCCCGTAGAGGGCGTCCCGTTCCGGGATTGGCTCCGGCAGACCCAAGCTCTGAGCTATAGTGACCAGATCACCCTGTTCCGGCCCCAGGGCGGGGAGGGTCTCCCCTGGGAGGAGGAGGAAGCGCTTCCGCTCCTCGATGTAGTCCCCCAGGCCGCGGAAGGTTATTTTTCCCGGCGCGCTGTTGCAGATGTCCCTGAGGAGGGCGTCCCGTTCGGCCTCGCCGAGGATGGCGAAGTCCCTGGGGAAGGGGCCCTCTTCCCGGAGGAAGGCCGCGCAGAAGGAATGGAAGGTCGCCGCATTGACTGCGCCTCCGGCGCGGTCCCGCAGTTCCCGGGCGGCCCTGTTGGTGAAGGTGACCGCCAGGATGGACGCCGGGTCAACCCCCCGTTCCAGGAGCCGCTTGATCCGGGCGGTGAGCACCGCGGTCTTCCCCGTGCCCGGTCCCGCCAGGATGAGCGCCGCCGGGCCCTCGTAGGCGATTGCCCGCTGTTGGGCTCCGTCCGGGGAAAATGCGGCGGCGCTGGGGGCGGCGGATTCCGGGGCTGGGGCGGCGTGTGGGGCTCCGGGTTCCCTGCCGGACACGGGGGCCCGGGGCGCAGCCGCGCGCCGGAGGGGCTCCCCTTCTCCGGCATCGAAGAGGGGGCTCTGGGCGCCGTCCCCCGCAGGGAACACCCGAATCACCCCGTATTCGCCGTCGTAGCCCGGCCTCACCGACACCTGGCCGCCCCGCATCCGGGACACCGCCTCCGCCAGGGCCTCCCCTCCAGCGCCGGGGACCCGGTAGTTCTGTATGTCCGGCAGGGGCGAGTCCATGAGGAGACGGAGCTCGCTTCCGGCCTGATCTATCAGGGCCCGGTAGGCCAGGTCGACCTTCTTTGACCCGGCCCCGGTGTTGAGCAGTTCCCCAAGAATCTCCCGCAGGGGAATCAACGAAAAGTAGGGCCTCCGATTCGTCCCCGCAAAGTCCGGCGGGCAGGGGGCCCACTCGTCTACCGGGCGGTCCGCAAGGGCCAGCACCCGGCGCATCACCCCCATGGTGAGGGGCTTCCCGCACACGGGGCACAGGCCGTCCGCGATGTCCTCGGGATTCACCACGACTCCGCACTTCCTGTGGCCGTCGTAGTGGTACTTCCCTTCCTGGGGGAAAAACTCCACCGTGCCCAGGATGTCCGCCCCGTTCCGCCGCCAGAGGGCGTCCCCCAGGGACGGATAGGACAGGTCCATCTCGAATATCGTGGCCTCCCGGCCCAGCTTTTCCGGGGAGTGGGCGTCCGAATTGGAAATCACCCCGTACCGGTCCAGGGACGAGAGGGCCCAGTTCATCGGGGGGTTGGAGGAGAGGCCCGTCTCGACCGCGGGAATCAGGCCCGCGAGGTCCCCGTAGCACTCGTCCACCCTGTCGAACCCGGACTTGGCCCCCAGGACGGAAAACCAGGGGGTCCAGATGTGGGCGGGAATCAGGATGCTCCGGCTGTCCGCTTCCATGAGGACCGCCAGGAGGTCCCGGGAATCCAGCCCCAAAATGGGCCGCCCGTCGGAGCGGATGTTGCCCACCCGCTCCAGCTTCGCCTGAAGGCGCTCCGCGGCGCTGAAGTCCGGCAGGAGAACCAGGTGGTGAACCTTCCGGGTCTTGTCGCCCTTCTTATATATCGTGCTGATTTCGCCGGTGAGGACGAACCTGGGGCCGCCGCCCTTGAGGGTGTACAGGCCCTCCTCCGCTTCCTCCAGGTTGTCCCGCAGTTCCCGGAGCCACGCCGGATGGGTGCAGTCCCCGGCGCCCAGGAGGTCCAGCCCCTTGATGCCAGCCCACCGGTCCAGGGAGGATGGGTTCAGGGCCTTGCTGGTGGCCATGGAAAAGCGCGAGTGGATGTGCAGGTCCGCGATGACTTTCATAGGGTTATTTCGTAGGGATTGTCCTTGTGTTCGTAATAGGCGATGCAGGACAGAATCGAATTTTCCACCATGTCGCTTACGGCCTGGTCCGTGTAAAAGGCCGTGTGGGGGGTCACGATGACGTTGGGGTATGACTTCAGAACCGCCATGTCCCGGTTGGGCAGGACCTTCCCCCGCAGGTCGTAGTAGTAGAGATTCGCCTCGTTTTCGTGCACGTCGATCGCCGCACCGCCCACCTTGCCGCTCTCGATGGCGTCCAGGAACGCGGCGGTCTCCACCAGGGACCCCCTGGCGCAGTTGACGAGGATGACTCCGTCCTTCATTTTGGAAAAAGCCTCGGCGTTGATGAGCCAGCGGTTTTCCGGGGAGGGATTCATGTGCAGGGTGAGGACGTCGCTTTGCCCCAGCAGCTCCTCCCAGCCCACATAGGACGCGATGCGGCCGGCCCGGTCATTGCGCACCTTATCGAACGCCAGGATCCTGCACCCGAATCCCGCCAGGTGCTCGATCACCCGTGTGCCGATTCTGCCCGTGCCCGCCACCCCCACGGTGAGGTTCCGCAGCTCCCTGCCCTGCACCACCGCCAGGCTGAAGTCCTGGGCCACCGCCTGCCGGTAAATCGCCTTGACCTTCCGCAGGGCCATCAGGATGAACATCACCGTGTAGTTGGACACCGTGTCCGGGGAATAACTGACGTTGCTGATTCTGATGCCCAGATCCTTTGCGGCGGCCACGTCGATGTGGTCGTAGCCGATGGTTCTGGTGGAGATGAACCGGACCCCCCGGTTGTAGAATTCCCCCAGGAGCGAGCGGTTCAGGGGCCTGGTGATGACGCTGAGGCAGGGAATCCCCTCGGCGAGGGAAGCGGTTTCCGCCACCGGGTCTTCCCGGCACAGGACAAGGTCGACATTGTATTTTTTGCCGAATTTCTCAACAAAGAGCTCTTCGTCATCCCGAACATTGTACACGAGGATTTTCATGGGACCAGTTTAGCACGGGACGCAAATTTGTGCCAGTGCCTCGCCTTGACAAACCCCCCGAACCCTGTTATACTATTAGTATAAAGCGAATGTGCGCGGCTCCCTGGGTTTTACGGCTTCCTCGCGTCCCTTGAGAATCTTGTCGGCCTATCTCTTTTCAGCCCGCTGAACAATGTGTGAGTTTTTCAGTTTCTCCCCGCGTCCGGCCCTTTTGCAAGGAGGTATATCCCTATTGATACGATTTGAAAACGTAGTAAAAAAATACAAGCAGCAGGACGTCATCGACGGCCTGTCCTTCGAGGTGGCCCCGAGCGAATTCGTGGTCCTCATCGGCCCCTCCGGGTGCGGCAAGACCACCATCCTCAAGATGATTAACCGGCTGATTATCCCCACCTCGGGGAAAATCTACATCAAGGGCGAAGACGCCGCCGGGCACGACAAGTACGAACTGCGCCGCAACATCGGCTACGTGATTCAGTCCGTGGGACTCTTCCCCCACATGACCATCGGGGAGAACATCTCCCTGGTTCCGTCCTTGCAGGGGAAGGGCCGGAAGGAGATTGCCCAGAAATGCGCCGCCCTCATGGAAACCGTGGGGCTGCCCCCGGGGGACTACATCGACCGCTACCCGGCGCAGCTCTCCGGGGGCCAGCAGCAGCGGGTCGGCGTGGCCCGCGCCCTGGCCGGGGACCCGGAGATTTTGCTCATGGACGAGCCCTTCTCCGCCCTGGACCCCATCACCAGGGCCTACCTCCAGGAGGAGCTCCTCTCCCTCCAGACCCGGCTCAAAAAGACCATCGTCTTCGTCACCCACGACATGAACGAGGCCGTAAAACTGGCGAACAAGATATGTATCATCAACGGGGGAAAGATCGTCCAGTACGACACCCCGGAGAATATTCTCAGGAACCCGGCCTGTGATTTTGTCCGGGAATTTGTCGCCCTGCAAAGGAATGACCTTGCCCTGGGGGACGAACAGGAAGCGCCCCGGCGGGCGGCCCTGGGGGGCCTTGTGTCGCGGGCGGTAAGGGGGGCGCGCAATGTCTTTTCTGCGTTACATCATCGAAAATAACCACGAGATTCTGCGCCTCACCGTGGAACACTGCCGACTCACCCTCCTCGCCGTGGCCGCCGCCGTGGTAGTCGGGACGCCCCTGGGGATTTTCATCAGCAGCGCCCGGCGGTTCCGGCCCCCGGTCCTGGGGTCCGCGAACATCATCCAGGCGATTCCGAGCCTCGCCATCCTGGGCTTCCTGATTCCC
>JAISTZ010000102.1 GCA_031272345.1 Spirochaetaceae bacterium
AGAACAGACCGGGGACGTCACGGTGAACCTGAAGATTTCCGTGGGCCCCAGGATGCAGGTCCTGCTGAACCCCCTGCTCCGGGGGCTGGTTGCTCCGGGCACGGAGCTCACCATCCTGGCGGACACCCTGGCGGGGATTCTGGAAATCCGGGGGGACGCGGACCTCCGGGGGGGAGAAATCGTCTATTTGGGCAGGAATTTCTACCTCAAGGAGGGCCGCATCGCCTTTAACGAGACCTTCGGCGCCTTCGACCCCAGAATCACGATCCGGGCGGAAACCCGGGACAGGGACTCCGAGGGGGAGCAGGTGACCATCATTATGACCGCGTCGAATCAGCTCCTCAGCCGGTTCAGCCCGGTCTACACCGCCTCCCCCTCGAAGTCCGAGACGGAGATCATGCAGATGCTGGGGCAGATCATCGCCGGGGATTCGGCCACCATCGGGGACCTCACCTTCACCATGCTGGACTACGGGGTGCAGCTTGCGGTTCTCAGGCGGATTGAAACGGGATTGCGCGAATTGTTGAATTTTGATATATTTTCCCTGCGCACCATGGTGCTTCAAAATGTGCTCAAAAAAAGGTTCGATTCCGCCCAGGATGACAAACCCATAACCGCCGGGAGCGTACTGGAAAACTCCACGCTATATGCGGGGAAATACTTCGGCAGTTCGATCTATGCGGACGCCCTCATGCACCTGTCCTACGACGAAAACGAGGTGCTCAGCGGCAGGTCCGCAACGGGAATCGTGTTCCAGCCGGAAATCGGCCTGGAGATGGCTTCGCCCTTCGTTACGATACGGTGGAGCGTCGCCCCTGAACTGGGGAAGACCGATTTTCTGTGGGTAGACGCCGCGTCGATCACCCTGTCGTGGAAGTTTAGTTTTTAAGGAGTCGTAATGCAAAAAATATGCGCCCCCCGAAGGGTCCTCTGGTTCGGTCTCTTGTTCTTCATCGCCGCCCTGGGTGCGGCCCAGCAGCCGGAAGAAAGCTGGTACTACGGCAAGGTCATCAAGCGGATCGAATTCGATGGCCTCAAAAACGTCAAAGCGAGCGACCTGGAGGGCATAACCAGGCCCTTCTACAACCAGGCCTTTTCCGACGACCTGTACAACGACCTGTTCTCCCGGCTCTCGGCCCTGGACTATTTTGACTTCGACACCATCGACGTGCTCCCCGCGGACGACGCCCGGCAGACTCTCACGATCCGCTTCACCGTAAAGGAGCGGCCCATCGTGGCGCGGCTCTCCTTTGTGGGGAACAGGGAAATCCGCACCACGGACCTAAAAGAAAAAATTTCCATAAAAGAAAAGGACATTTACATCGAATCCAGGGTGCTCCTTGACGAGCGGGCCATCCGGGAGCACTACCTCAAAAACGGGTACACCGGGGTGGAGGTGTCCTCCAGAACGGCGGAAATCAAAAACGGCATCGAAGTCACCTTCGTGATCAACGAGGGGGCCTCCACCATCATCACGGGCATCCAATTCCAGGGCAACACGGTGGTCACCCCCCGGCGGCTCAAGGGCCTCCTGGAATCCAAGGAACACGGGCTCATCCGCAAGGGCGCGTTCCAGGAATCGTCCCTGGAGCTGGACCGGGGGGCCATCATCACCTACTACCGGGACCGGGGGTACGCGGACGTTTCCGTGGAAGAGGTCATGCGGGAAACCGTCTTCAACGAAAAAGAAAGCAGGAACGAAGTCACCCTCACCTACATCATCCACGAGGGGATTCAATACACCTACGGGGGCATCGAGATAACCGGGAACACCCTCTTCACGACCGAGCAACTGGAGGCCCTGATCCGCCTCAAGGAGGGGGCCGTGTTCAATTACACCCGCTTCCAGGAGGGCATCGCGGCCATTATCGACCTCTACTACGAAAACGGGTACACCTCCAACGCCTTTGTGCCGGAGATAATCCGTGACCCGGAAAAACGGCTCGTGTCCGCCACGTACAGGATTTCCGAGCAGCCCCGGAGCCACATCGAGCACATCATCGTCCGGGGGAACGAGAAGACCAAGCCCGAGGTGATTCTGCGGGAGCTTCAGCTCGAAACCGGGGACATCTTCTCCAAGACCCGTGTGCAGAACGGCCTGCGGAATCTTATGAACCTGCAATATTTCTCCAATATCGTGCCCGACGTTGTGCCCGGGTCCGAGGAAAACCTGGTGGACGTGATTGTCAACGTGGAGGAGCAGTCCACCACGTCGGTGGAATTCGGGCTCACCTTTACGGGGGTCAATTCGCCGGAGGACTTCCCGATTTCCCTCTTCGTCAAATTTCAGGATTCAAACATCTTCGGCACGGGCAGGACCGTATCCGCCGACGGCACCCTTTCGCCGGACCAGCAGTCCCTGGCCCTGGGGTACAGCGACTCCTGGTTCCTGGGGCTGCCCCTGGGAATCAGCGTGAGCGCGGACGTTACCCACCGGAACCTGACGGCCCTGCAACGGATCTACTACCCCGGCAGCGCCGACAGCAGCAACCACTACATGGACTACGAGCAATGGGCCTTCACCCTTGCGGCCGGGGTGGGCCGCAGGTGGTTCCCGGACTTCGCGATTCTCTCCCTGAACGGGGGCATTTCGTCCAGCCTCCTCAAAAATATTTATGACGCAAAACTTTACGAGCCCGTTGACTCAACCATAGCGGAATACGAACAACTGTGGACCCTCAAGAACACCATCTGGTCGTCCTTCTCCATAGACAACAGGGACGTGAACTACGACCCCTCCAGGGGCTGGTTTGCGAGCCAGAGAATCGCCTGGACGGGGCTGCTTCCCAAGCCCGTGGAAACGGAATTTTTCTTCCGCACGGACACCAAGGGGGAGCTCTACTTCACCCTGCTCAACCAGCCGATCACGGACACCTGGAGCCTCAAGTTCGTGCTGATGGAATCAACGGGCCTCTCCTTCCAGTTCCCCGTGCGGAAGGACACCCTGGGAGCGACGAGTATGCTCTACGCCGACGGCATGTTCGTGGGCAGGGGCTGGATGACCTACATGTACAACAAGGATATTCGGGACACGGCCATGTGGACCAACCTCCTGGAGCTGCGGATGCCCCTCATACCGGGGATTCTTGCCTTTGACTTTTTCTTCGACATCGTTGCGATAAAAAAGGATTCGGGCAAATATTTCTCCACCCTGACCGAGGAGGATTTCTACTTCAGTTTCGGGCCGGGCCTGCGGTTTTCGATTCCCCAGTTTCCCATCCGGTTCCTCTTCGGGTTTGCCTTCAAGCAGACCGATCACGGGATACAATGGCTGAATTCCGCCGGGACGGAGATCGACTCGAATTCCCCCCAGCCGGTGTTTGTGCTTTCGTTCAACCTGCCGAACAGATAGAATATGGAGGAAAAATAGAGATGGAAAACCTAAAAAAGCTGATCCTTGCCGGGGTGTTCGCCCTGGCGCTGACGCCCCTGGGGGCCCAGCAGATCACCAAATTCGGCGTGGTCGACACGGCGCGGGTGTACGCGGCCTATTTCAGGGACACCGGGCCGGTCAAAAACTACGAGACAAAAAAGGCGGATTTCCAGAAGGAAATCAACAGGCTCACGGAGGAGCTCAAGAATCTGCAACAGCAGAAGCGTTCCTACGAGATGAACGGGAACACCGCCCAGGCCCTCAAGACGGAGGGGGAAATCGCAAAGCGCTCGGCCTACCTCACCGAATACACCAACGCAAAGAACCACGAGCTGGACTCCCTGCGGAAGAATCTCCAGGCCAACGACGAGTTCTACATCCGCCTCTACGCCACCCTCTCCAGGATCGCCGAGAGCGAGGGGTACAGCATGATATTGAGCCTCCAGCAGGCCAACGGAATCCTCTGGCACAGCCCCACGGTTGACATCACCGACAACGTAATCGCTGCCCTCAGGCAATGATGCGAACATGGGAGAGACGGCTACCCCGCTCATGGCCCAGTACCAATCCATCAAGGAGCAGCACCCCGGGGAGGTGTTGTTTTTCCGTCTGGGCGATTTTTACGAAATGTTCAACGAGGACGCCGTGGAGGTGTCCAGGCTGCTGAATCTGACCCTGACCCAGCGGCAGGGACGCCCCATGTGCGGGGTGCCCTTCCATGCGGCAAAGGTCTACATCGCCAGGCTCCTGCGGGCGGGCAAAAAAATCGCCCTGTGCGAGCAAATCGGCGACCCCAGGGGCAAGGGCCTCACGGACCGGAAGGTGCTGGAGGTGATTACCCCGGGCACCGCGGTGGAAGAGGAATACCTGGACAAAAGCTCCCACAACTACCTGGCGTCCCTCTACGCCTCCGGGGGAAAGACGGCCTTCGCCTACATCGACGTCACCACCGCCGAGTTCTTTGCCACCAGTTGGGACACCGCCGCCCAGGGGGAAGCCCTTGCCCGGTGCCTGGGCCTGGCAGCCCCCAGGGAGCTGCTCCTGCCGGAATCCCTCGCGGCGGAGGAAGCAACCGCCAGAGTCCTCTCCCAGCAGGGGGCGCTCTTCGTGTCGACCTACCCGGACTGGCACTTTTCCCCGGAGGGGGCCTACAAAAAGCTCTGCGCCGTCCTGGGGACGGCGAACCTCAAGTCCTTCTCCCTGGAGCCGGACTCCCCGGAGGTGCCCCCGGCGGCCTTCCTCCTCACCTATCTGGAAAAAACCGCGGCCCTCCCCACGGGGCACATCAGGACCCTCCGGGTGTTCCACGACAGCGACTTCGTGGTCATCGACGATTCCTCCTGGCGGAATCTGGAAGTCGAAGCCAACCTCCAGGACGGAAGCCGGGCCTTCACCCTCTACGATTCCGTGTGCTACACCAAAACCGCCATGGGAAGCCGCCTCCTGTCCCAGTGGCTCCTCTTTCCCCTCAAAAATCCCCAGGCCATCCGCTCCCGCCAGGACCGGGTGACCCGATTCGCCGCCAACCGGCGCGGCCTGGACAAGGCGCGGGGCATCCTGGGGGGCATCCTGGACATGGAGCGCCTCTCCTCCCGCATTTCCATGGACAAGGCCCACCCCAAGGATCTGCAAGCCCTCAGGGGGAGTCTCCTTGCCTGGAAGGAACTCCGGGCACTTACGGACGGGGAGGATTTTTCCGGCATAGACACGGCCCCGTGCATGGAGGCGGCGGACCTCATCGGGCGGGCCCTGCTGGATTCCCCCTCCGTGTCCCTCACCGAGGGGGGGATCATCCGGGAGGGCTGGTCGGACACCCTGGACCGGTACCGGAAGATTCAGACCAACTTCAACGCGGTGCTGGAGGACTATGCCGAAAGCGAGCGGCGCGCCACGGGCATAGGCAACCTGAAGATCCGGTACAACCGGCTTTCCGGGTATTACATCGAGATAAGCCGGGGAAAGACGGGGTCCGTGCCCAGGCACTTCATCCTCAAGCGCACCCTGGTGAACGGGGACCGGTACACCACCCACAAGCTCTCCGGCCTGGAGGAGGAACTCCTTAACGCGGGCCAGAACATCGTGGACGAAGAAAAGCGGCTCTTCCTGGACCTGCGGGAGTCCCTCAAAAAATTCATCCCCCTGTTCCAGAGCGCCGCCAGGGAGACCGCCTACATCGACGTGACGGCTTCCTTCGCCTTCTGCGCCCTCTCGAACCGGTGGGTGTGCCCGGTGGTGGACGACAGCAGCGCCTTTTCGATTGTGGCCGGGCGGCATCCGGTGGTGGAGAAGCACCTGCCCGCCAGGGAATTCGTGCCCAACGACGCATTCCTGGAAAACGGCAAGACCTTCGCCCTGGTGACCGGGCCGAACATGGCGGGGAAGAGCACCTACCTCCGGCAGAACGCCCTGATCGTCCTTTTGGCCCAGACGGGGTCCTTTGTGCCCGCCAAGGAGGCCCGCCTCGGGGCGGTGGACCGGATTTTCTGCCGGGTGGGGGCCTCGGACAACCTTGCCCGGGGGGAATCAACCTTTTTGGTGGAGATGACCGAGACCGCCCGGATTCTCCGGTCGGCCACGGAAAAGAGTCTGGTGATTATGGACGAGGTTGGCCGGGGCACCTCCACCGAGGACGGCCTTTCCATCGCCTGGGCCGTGTCGGAGTATCTCCTGGGGGCGATCCGGTGCAAGACCTTTTTTGCCACCCACTACCACGAACTCACCAGGCTTTCCCACCCGGCCCTCCGGCTTCTCTGCATGGAGGTGCTCGAAACCGAGGGGCACATCGTGTTCCTTAAAAAGGTGAAGGAAGGGGCGGTGACCAATTCCTACGGAATCCACGTGGCCCGCCTGGCGGGGATCCCCCGGACCGTACTCGACCGGGCGGAGGTGATTCTGCGGGGCATGGAAGCCGAGGCCGGGGAACGGCGGCAGCTTCCCGAAGGGGAGGAGCCCCCGGAACCGGACGCCCCGCCGCCGGCAGTCCCCTTTCTCTTTTCCGATGAGGAGCTCATCCTGGACGAAATCCTCTCCGCCGCCCCGGAGACCATGACGCCCCTGGAGGCCCTTACCCTGGTGACCCGCTGGAAAAAGACCCTCTCCGGAAGATAAAGCCGCCTAGAGGTGGGAGTCGATGTAGGTTTTTTGGTCTTCGGTGATGGTTTTGTTCTCCTTGAGGACGTGGGTGAGGGCTTTGATGCCGTTGGCCAGGTGGAGGAAGTCATTATTCCGGAGATTCTCGATCTTTGCGTTGGTCTCGGCGAACTTTACGTCCACGGCAGCGAACTTTTCATCAACCTCGGCGAAACGTTTTTCTATTTTTGCGTCCATTTCGGCGAATTTTACGTCCATTTTTGCGTTGGTCTCGGCGAATTTTACGTCGACTTCGGCGAACTTTACGTCCATGCGGGATTTGAGCCAGATGAACTCGCTGAGGCCGACGGCCAGGATGATGATCATGCGGATGTTCTCCGCGTTGAAGATGAGGGTGACAAGGTTTTCCATAAACACCTCTTATTGTGAAGTATACACCGCTTGTGCGATTTATGCAAGAAAAAAAATGCTTGCATCATAGATATAGGGGGTGACAGGTGAATTTTGGTCAATTTTTGGAAAAAAATTAGAGAAAAATGGGCGAAAACGGCGTCAGAGGGCGAAAGCGGCGTTAGAGGTGGGAGTCGATGTAGGTTTTTTGGTCTTCGGTGATGGTTTTGTTCTCCTTGAGGACGTGGGTGAGGGCTTTGATGCCGTTGGCCAGGTGGAGGAAGTCGTTGTTCCGGAGATTT